>NZ_QOSD01000016.1:0-61748 GCF_008368905.1 Bacillus sp. SH5-2 | reverse complement strand
TATGATTATTGATTATATACTGTGTGGGGGTCTTATTTTGAAGGGAAGAGATGTTGTTTTAGGTTTATTAATGGAAAAAGAATTGTCTGGTTATGATATTAAAATGGTGTTTGAGGACGTATTTACTCATTTCTTTGATGGAAGTTTTGGAATGATTTATCCAACGTTACGACAGTTGGAAAAAGAGGGGAAAATAAAAAAAGAAGTTGTTATGCAAGAAGGGAAACCGAATAAGAAAATGTACTTTATTACAGATGAAGGTCGTGAAGAGTTTTATCAATACATGCAAACAGATGTAGAGAAAGACGTTTTACGTTCAGATTTTTTAATGAGGATGTATTTTGGTAATTATAGCGATGATAAGGCGATAAAAAAATGGATTGAAGAAGAAATTAAAAGGAAAGAAGCATACATTGCGGATCTTCGATTGAAATATGAAAAGTGGAGAGTAGGTATTACTTTTGTCGAGGAAATTTCCCTCGATGTAGGTATTGCATCGTATAGTGCACAAGTGGAGACATTGAAAAGAAAACTAGAGCAATTAGAAACAAAAGAACACAATAAAAAGGAAGAATGAAAAACACGTTCGAAGTAAAGGGGTAAATAAAGATGGAGCAATCAAAGGGTATTAAGATTGTCTTTTTAATGTGTCTAGGTATCTTTCTTTGTATGATTGATACGACAATTATGAATATAGCTTTACCGGCAATACAATCGAGTGTAAATACTTCATTAGAAAAGATGTCTTGGGTATTAAATGTATATACAATGACGATTGCAGTACTTGCTATTCCGTTAGGACGGGTAGCTGATATTTTTGGAAAAGCAAAGATGTATATTCTTGGTTTGATAATTTTTGGTGGTGGATCAGTACTTTGTGCTTTTGCTAATACGGGTGATTTTCTGATCTTTTCTCGATTTATACAAAGTGTAGGTGCAGCGATTTTATTTCCAACTAGTATGGTAATTGGTGTATCAGCTATGCCATTAGCTAAGAGGCATGTTGCACTTGCAATTTTAGGGGTAACGCAAGGACTATCAGCTGCGATGGGACCGGTAATAGGCGGAATTATTACACAAAATTTCGGTTGGAGATGGGTGTTCTTCGTTAATGTTCCAATTTGTATTCTTGGAATCATTTTATGCTGCATTATGTTACAAATAAAAAATGAAGAACGTATCATCTCAAAAATAGATTGGATAGGACTACTATTAAGTAGCACAGCAATTTTTTCTTTTACTCTCATATTAGTAAAAGGCAATACATGGGGATGGCAAAGTAATATAGCTTTTTCTTGTTATGCAATTAGCACTATTTCTCTTATTCTATTTGTTCGAGTGGAACGAAAGCTTCATAATCCAATGGTGAATTTAAATTTATTTAAAGATCGAATGTTTGTTGGAGCATCTATCGTTGTAATATTAAGTAATTTATTTTTAATTGGGGTAACTGTATTACTTCCAACGTTCTTGACGAAAATACAAGGTCGAACGGAAATTGAAGCAGCTTTTTTAGTGACACCTATTTCAGCAATGATATTTTTCGTCTCACCAGTTGCAGCAACATTAATTAAAAAGCTTGGCAAAGTAACTATTATTTTGTCAGGATTTCTTGTTATGGGTCTTTCCTATTATTGGTTGCAAATGATTGACGTCATTTCAACAAATATAGAAATTATTATTCCATGTATGATATTAGGTGTTGGGTATGGTTTAGTAGTGGGACCAATTACTGTTTTAAGCGCATCTTCGTTTGAAGGGGAATTGTTAACTGCTTCTCAAAGTGTCGTATCAATGTTGCGGCAAGTTGGAATTGTATTAGCGGTAGCCATATTTGTATCTAACTTAACTCACAACTTAACTGTAAATAAAGAGAATGTATATCGTTATGCAGAAGAAAAAGTAGGAAATATTCATGTGGATCGTACTCAGCAAGCTGAGATATTACAAATAACAAAAGAAAAAATAGAGAATCAAAGTATAGAAACGAATGTAGAAAAGCATCAAAATGAAACATTTGTAGGGTTAAATAAAGAGAAAAAAGACGAATTAATTCATCAAAAAGTGGACGAAGTATTAAGAGAAGTTCCAGTAGAATATAGAGATGTAAAAAGAGAAGAAGTTATGAGTCAAGTGACAAATGAAGTTGAAAAACAAGAAGAAAGTATAAAGAAAGAAGCACTTGCATTTTCGAATGATGTAAATCATTATGCTAAGAATCAGATGGCTATGAGTTTTACAGATTTATATAAAGCAAGTGTGCCAATTATTTTAATTTGTGCTTTAGTAAGTTTGTTATTTTGGGAAGGAAAGACTTTGAGTAAAAAGAGAAGGGAAAGAGTGGTGGAGGAAGCGTAAAAAACAGGCTAATAGTAGCCTGTTTTTTCATTGTGTTCTCCTTGCATATTGTGAATAGTAGTATTTTTAATATAGCATGAGAGAAGACGAATTTGGTTAGAGAGTTTTTTAGAATGAAAGAGAAGAATGGGAAATGCCATTGAATATGTAACGTTAAACATAGTACATTAACAAGAGGGGTTAATTTTAAAGGGAGGATGAGGAATTGTTGGATAAGGCGGGTGCTTTAAAAAGTAATCGTATGTATACAGAAGAAGAGCAACAAAAACTATATAAACGAACATTAATAATCGTAAGTATTTCACAAATGTTCGGCGGGGCAGGGTTAGCTGCTGGAATTACAGTAGGTGCACTTCTTGCGCAGCAAATGCTTGGCACAGATGCATATGCAGGATTACCGGCAGCTATGTTTACATTGGGATCTGCAGTAGCGGCTTTTATTGTAGGAAAGTTATCACAAAAACATGGTCGCCGTATAGGGCTTGCAGCAGGATTTATAGTAGGTGGATTAGGTGCTATTGGAGTTGTATTGGCAGCTATAACAAATAGTATTATGCTATTATTAGTCTCTTTACTCATATACGGTGCAGGTACAGCTACAAATCTACAAGCTCGTTATGCTGGTACAGATTTAGCGAATAAGAAGCAACGAGCAACTGCTGTTAGTATTACGATGGTCATGACGACTTTTGGTGCAGTCGCAGGTCCAAATTTAGTAGGTGTAATGGGAAGGTTTGCTCATTCAATTGGAATTCCTGAACTTGCTGGTCCATTCATATTATCAGCAACAGCATTTATACTTGCGGGTCTTGTCCTTTTTGTTATGCTTCGTCCAGACCCATTACTCATTGCTAATATGATAGAAGCATATAAACAAGAACATACATATAAAGGGCAACCGGTAACAGAAGAAGTGAAAGAAAATAAACGAGGCATTACCGTTGGAGCAATTGTAATGATACTTACTCAAATCGTGATGGTTGCGATCATGACGATGACGCCAGTTCATATGGGACACCACGGCCACGGTTTAAGTGCAGTAGGTCTTGTAATTGGTTTTCATGTAGGTGCAATGTATCTTCCGTCTCTCGTTACGGGAATGTTAATTGATAAAATTGGCAGAACTACGATGAGTATAGCTGGTGGAGTAATTTTACTAGCAGCAGGTGTCATAGCGGCGATAGCGCCAAGTGATTCTTTAATACTATTAATTGTTGCTTTGTCTTTACTTGGATTAGGATGGAACCTTGGTTTAATAAGTGGTACGGCTCAAATTGTTGATGCAACTATCCCTTCCACACGTGCAAAAACACAAGGGAAAATAGATGTGTTTATTGCGCTAGCTGGAGCTTCAGGTGGAGCGATGTCAGGAATGGTAGTAGCGAATTCAAGTTATGCGGCATTATCATTAGTTGGAGGAGTTTTAGCTTTCATGCTGATTCCTGTTGTGATATGGTCTCGAAAAGGGGCAAGAGATTAAATGGAAAAGCGGTTCTAGTTAATGACTAGAACCGCTTTATATATTTAATTTAAATCCCACTCTACAATAAGCCCTAAATGCGTAAGACCACCGCCAAATCCGTATAGTAAAAGTGTGTCTCCGTTACTTAATTTTCCTTCTTTTCTAGCTAAATCTAGTGCGAGTGGAATAGAGACGGAAGATGTATTCCCCATATATTCCACGCTCGTTAATGTTTTTTGTATTGGAATTTGAGATTTTTCACAAATAGATTCGATCATTCGTAAGTTAGCACTATGAGGAATGAACCAGTCTATATTATCTATTTGCATATTTGCGGTATGTAATAGTTCTTTTATACCTGCTGGCACTGTGCGTGTTGCCCATTTATATACTTCTCTTCCATTTTGAACGATTTTTTCATTTGTTTGCAGTGGTGTGTCATTCATAGTAGTAGATAAGTTTGTTCTGTATAGATGAATTCCGCCGTCACCATTTGTTCCCATGTGAGCGGCGATAAAGCTTGGTTTTTTTTCATCTTTTTCTAACAAAATAGCTCCAGCGCCATCACCGAATAAAATACAGGTCGTTCTATCGGTGTAATCAGTAACTTTAGATAATGTCTCTGTCGCTACGACAAGTACTTTTTCATGTGATCCAGAAGTGATTAAGCTATTACCAACATGTAGACCATATGTGAAACCAGCGCAAGTCGCATTTAAATCAAAAGCTAGTGTATGAGGTATGTTGAAGTGTTGTTGTATTTGACACGCGACACTAGGAAAAACATAGTCAGCGGTTGTTGTAGCAACAATGATACAGTCGACATCTTCTAAGTTCTTTTTAAATGTTGTACATAAATTTTCAATTGCTTTAATGGCTAAGTTTGAGGAGTATTCTTCTTCGCTAGCAATCCTTCTTTCTTTCATTCCTGTTCGTTGTACAATCCATTCATCATTCGTATCGATCATTTTTTCTAAATCATTATTAGACAATATTTGATCTGGAACATGAGTACCAATTGCAGTAATACGTGACTTAGAATGCATAGGAACATCTCCTAACTTATTTTTTATAACTTGATACTAATACTAGATACTAATGAAGTCAATAAAGAACTTTATAATTTAATATATTTATATAAAAATAAACAAAAAGGAGTTTGAGAGAGAATGTCAAAATAATATACAGAAAGCTTCTGAAATTGATAATGAAAGGGTCTGAGATTCTTGAAAAGAATCATATATTTGTTATCTCTTGTTTTAATTTGTAGTTTTATTTTTTCAGATAAGTCCTATGCTTGTGATTGTACTAAAGCATCACCAGAAGATAGGTTACAAAAAAATGATGTAGTGTTTGAAGGTAAAGTTTTAGAAGTTCAAGAGAAAGATGGGGAAATGAAAACATTATTTGAAGTGAAGAAAATTTGGAAAGGGACAAGCTCTTCGCAAATTATTATAAATACAAGTTTTAGTAGCTGTACATTTCGTTTTGCAGAGGGAGGAGAGTATCTAGTCTTTTCTTCTTATAAAGGGAAGAAGCAGTTAGAGACATCTATTTGCAGTGGAACGAAGAGATTAGATGAGGCAGAGATGGAGAAACAGGCTTTAAGACATATTGCAAAAGAGTCTGTTCCGACGAAGAAAGTGGATTTAAAAGGAGAGATGGTGAGCAGTTTAAGTTGGTGGGAAGTTGCTATCATTTCCGTTGGTCTATTATTAATCATTGCTTTTGTTATTTTTGTTGTGAGAAGAACTCGCAAAAAATGACGATTAAAGTAAAAATATAAAGATTTTCTTTCGTGTGATATAGGTTGTTAAACCTTGTGAAAGCGAATTACTTATGCTACACTTTATGTAACTTAAAATGAACGGAGGGGCTTCCTTTGATCTTAATCAGATTACGTCTCAATACTTTGTGCCAATAATTGAATAGCGCTCAAAGGCTCTGTCTGTGTGCAGAGTGAACGGGATTGGTCTGCCTATTTTAAAGGAACCCTTTATTAAGCTTATATGTGAAAAAGAGGGAGGGACGAATACGCCCTCTTTTTGTTTTGCCTTTATAAATAGAATGGGATCGTATAGGTGAACACTTATTGTGGATACGTATATGATCTTGAGGCTTATTGACTATGAGATAGGATGAAAGTATAGCTTTCTCCTGTTTCTTTGGTGAACCCTTATCCGTTTACGAAAACACAGGCAGCGACCTGTGTTTTTTATTTTACGTAATCGAAATGGAGGAATAAATATATGGAAGAATTATTACAAAGAGCAGTTTTAGTTGGAGTAAATTTAGGTAATGAAGCTGATTTTGCATATTCGATGGAAGAGTTAACAAATCTTGCAGAAGCTTGTGATGTAGAGGTAATTGGGCAGGTAACGCAAAATTTACAACGAGTAAATCCGTCACATTATATTGGAAAAGGGAAGATTGAAGAAGTAGCAGCCTATGTTAATGAAGTAGATGCGAATATGGTCATCTTTAATGACGAATTATCTCCTTCGCAAATTCGAAATTTAGAAGCGGATTTAGATTGTAAAGTAATCGATCGTACCATATTAATTTTAGATATTTTTGCGCAACGTGCGAAAACGAAAGAAGCGCAGCTACAAGTAGAAGTAGCACATCTTCAATATATGATGCCTCGTTTAATCGGTCTTCGTGAGTCGTTAGGGAGACAGAGCGGCGGCGTTGGTACGAAAAATAAAGGTGTCGGTGAGAAGAAATTAGAGTTAGATCGTCGTAAAATTGAAGAACAGATTTCAGTTTTAAATAAAGACCTAGAAGCACTTGTTGCACAGCGTCAAACACAGCGAAAGCAACGTAAGAAAAATGAAATTCCTGTTGTAGCATTAGTAGGTTATACGAACGCAGGAAAATCAACGACGATGAATGCGATGCTTGAAATTTATAATGGTACAGAAGAAAAACAAGTATTTGAAAAAGATATGTTATTCGCGACGTTAGAAACATCTGTACGAAATATTGATTTGCCAGATAATAAATCATTCTTATTAACAGATACAGTTGGATTTGTAAGTAAATTACCACATCATCTTGTGAAAGCATTCCGTTCAACGTTAGAAGAAGTAGCGGAAGCAGACTTACTTATTCATGTTGTAGATTACGCAAATCCAAATTATGAACAGTTAATTGATATTACAAATGAAACGTTAAAGAAAATTGGAGTAGAAAATATCCCAACCATTTATGCGTATAACAAATCAGATATGGTAGATGTTGAAATTCCGAAAGTACAAGAGGAGCGCGTTTATTTATCAGCGAAGAAACATGTTGGAATGGAAGAACTTGTAGAAATGATTCGCTCAAACATTTATAAAGAGTATACGAAATGTGAAATGTTAATTCCGTATGATCAAGGACAGGTAGTTTCTTATTTCAATAATCATGCGCACGTTCTATCTACGAGTTATGAAAACGAAGGTACGAAATTAGAAATAGAATGTAAGACGAGTGATTACGAAAAGTATAAGCGTTTTGCGATATAAAAAAAGGCGATCCTGATATGTTTTAGGATCGCCTTTTTTGCGTAGATGCAAGCCTACTTATTGTCCTAACTTAGTATAAAAGAAAATACAGAGAGTGTATATGAAAAAAATCTGATGAAACAGATGTGAAAAATATGTTATTTCGGAAGTGATATTTCTGGAAAAAGAAACGAAACCAGTATAGAATAGAAATGTTTCAAAAGTCAGAATTTATTGGGGTTAAAGTTTTCCTTTATTACACTTAATGTAATAAATATATTTTGTACAGGAAGGAGCGATTCATATATGCAGGCAGTTTCACAAAAAAACACAGTAGAAACACCGACAATATACCGAATATTATTTGCGATTAGTTTCGGGCATTTTTTAAATGATTCGATGCAAGCCGTGGTGCCGGCGCTGTTTCCTATTTTGGAAAAAACAATGAATTTATCCTATATGCAAGTAGGATGGATTGCGTTTGCGTTAAATATGACTTCATCGATTATGCAGCCGGTTTTTGGTATGTATTCGGATAAGAAGCCGTCACCATTTTTGTTACCGCTCGGTATGTTTTCGAGTATGCTTGGGATGATCGGACTTGCTTTTGCATCGAACTTTATTATTGTTATTATTTCTGTTTTATTTATCGGATTAGGTTCTGCAGTCTTTCATCCAGAAGGTGCCCGAGTTGCTTATATGGCGGCAGGGGCAAAACGAGGTTTAGCGCAAGCGATTTATCAAGTGGGAGGAAATACAGGGAATTCTCTAGCTCCTATTTTTACAGCATTAATTTTCGTTCCGCTCGGTCAAATTGGTTCTTTAGGTTTTACCGCCTTTGCTGCGGTAGGAATTGTATTATTAATTTTCGTATCTAATTGGTATAAGAATGAATTAGCAACTGGAGCTGTGAGAAGGAAAAAGAGGGCTGCGCTTGAGGCGGAAAATGCAATTGTAAGTACGCATATTAAATTTGTTATTATACTTCTTGTTTTCCTTACTTTTGTACGCTCTTGGTACGGTGCTGGTATCGGGAATTTCTATCAATTTTACTTAATTGAACATTACGGTTTATCTATAAAAAATGCACAGTATTTCGTATTCGCATTTATGATTGCTGGTGTATTAGGAACTTTCTTTGGTGGACCGTTAGCAGATCGATTTGGTAAGAAGAAAATTATTGTATTTTCAATGCTAGGTTCGGCGCCACTGGCACTTTTGCTACCTCACGTTTCGCTCGTTTGGGTCGTACCGTTATTTTTATGTATCGGTTTTATTAGCTCAAGTAGTTTTAGTGTAATTGTTGTTTACGCGCAAGAGCTTGTTCCTGGAAAAGTAGGAATGGTATCTGGATTAATTGTAGGGCTTGCGTTTGGACTCGGCGCTTTAGGATCTGTAGTCCTTGGGAAATTAGCTGATATATATAGTCTACAATTTATTATGTTACTATGTAGTTGTCTACCATTAATTGGACTTACTTCATGGTTATTACCAAGTGATAAGAAAACGATAGAATAGGGGATGCACTATGAAATTATGTGAAAACGTAACAGAATTAATAGGGGATACACCTGTTGTCCGATTATCTAAATTTATTCCAGAAGACGCAGCGGATGTGTATGTGAAATTAGAAATGTTTAATCCGTCACGTAGTGTGAAAGACCGTGCTGCATATAATTTACTGCACGTTGCTGAAGAGAAAGGTCTCATAAAACCAGGAGATACGATTATTGAACCAACGAGTGGGAATACTGGGATTGGTTTAGCAATGAATGCAGCTGCTAAAGGATATAAAGCGATTTTAATTATGCCGGATAATATGTCTAAAGAAAGAATTAACTTATTGAAAGCATACGGAGCAGAAGTAGTTTTAACACCAGCAGAACAAAGAATGCCAGGAGCAATTGCGAAGGCGTTAGAACTACAAAAGCAAATTCCAAATAGTTTTATTCCGCAACAATTTGAAAATCCAGCAAACCCGAATATTCACCGTTATACGACTGCACTTGAAATTTATGAACAAATGGATGGAGAGCTTGATGCTTTTGTTGCAACGGCAGGAACAGGCGGAACGATTACAGGGACTGGGGAAACGTTAAAAGAGAAACTACCAAACTTATATATTGCAGTAGTAGAACCAAAAGGATCACCTGTTTTATCAGGCGGTGTTCCGGGTCCTCATAAACTAGTAGGAACAAGTCCAGGGTTTATCCCGAAAAACTTAAATACAGAAGTGTATAACGAAATTATTCAAATTGCAGACGAAGAGGCGTTAACGACAATGAGAAATTTAGCTAGACAAGAGGGGTTATTAGTTGGGCCGTCTTCAGGGGCCTCTGTTTACGCAGCAATTATGATTGCAAAACGATTAGGTGCTGGTAAAAAAGTTTTATGTATTGCACCTGATACAGGTGAACGTTATTTGAGTATGGGATTATTTGAATGAAAATGATAGAAACAGCTTAATCGTGAAATTGTCACGATTAAGCTGTTTATTTTAGGGTGTAAAGAGGGGGAGAATGACAATGAAACTATTAAAACCAATGCATGAATATAGCGAACAAATTATGGGGTATCGAGAGGCGTTTTTACAATCAGGAGAACAACCACATGGCAGCAGTTCTTTACAAAATTTTGATTCCCTCGATGAATGGTTTGAAAAAGTGAGAAAGCAGGAACTAGGAGAAAATTTACTGGCTAATCGAGTACCATCTAGTCAATTTTTAAGTTTTGAAAAAGGGGAACTTGTAGGTTTTGTGAATATTAGACATCGATTAAACGAAGAATTATTGCGGGAAAGTGGACATATTGGATATAGTGTCCATCCGAATAAACGTCGTCAAGGTTACGCTACGAAACAACTACAACTTGCGTTAGGTGAAGCACAAAAATTAGGATTGCAGAAAGTGTTAATAACTTGCGATAAAGTTAATATCGGTTCTGCTAAAACGATTCAAAAGGTTGGCGGTGTGTTAGAAGATGAAGTAGTTTCTGTTCGTACTGATGAAGTAGTTCAGTGTTATTGGGTAGAAATATGATGTAGTGAGAGTTTGAAAAGGAAATATAATGTGTAATATTGAAATAGATAAATGGAAAGCAAGGGGAGTATAGCAGTTTTAGGGGGAAATGAAATGAGATTAAAAGAGAAAGCAATAGAAATGTCGGAGATTTATAGGGGAAATCCGAAAGTGGAGGCTATTATTTTAGCAGGCTCTGTAGCAAGAAAATTAGAAGATGAACATTCAGATATTGAATTACATATTTTATGGTCAGAACCACCAGAGGATGAAGATCGTAGGGCTCCTATTAATAGTATTGATGGGACAATTTTGTCATATCATCCTTATGAGGAAGAAGAATGGTCGGAAACATATTTGACGAAAGAAGGAATTAAATTAGAGATTAGTAATTTTTTAACAGCAACAGTAGAGAAGGTTATTTCGGATGTGGTAGATCAATATGATATAAGTTATGAAAAACAATGTATTGTATCATCGGTGCATGATGGTGTTAGTTTGTATGGGGAAGAGAAAGTGAATGAACTAAAAGAGAGAGTGGTAGTATATCCAGAAGATCTAGCGAAACGGATGATTTCAGAAAACCTTTGGTTAAGCAATCGTTGGCATAATCGAGAGGCTCTTTTAAAACGAAAAGATTGGCTTATGCTATATGATGTTATTTGTGAAGTGCAAAGAAATATATTTGGGACCTTATTTGGTTTGAATAAAATGTATGTGCATCATCCTGCATTTAAATGGATGCCGCATAATGTAGAACGAATGAGTATTAAGCCTGAAAACTTATATGAGCGTATGGCGAATACGTTGATAGAGAAACCGGAGTATAGTGTACAGGAGTTAGAAATGTTAATAAAAGAGGTATTACATTTAGTAGAACACCATGCTCCAGAATTACATATCGCTGAACAACAAAAACATATTCAATATGCAAAATAAAAAGAAGAGATGTAACAATAGAGTAAACAACCCCTCCTACAGCGCCACATATAAATACAATAAGCAGTGATTCGATATAAGATTGTCCAGGGATTAACCATTTTAAAATTACTTTTAATGCAATTACAACAGCAGACATTGCCGCGGAGTAAATCGTAATAAGGAATACTGTTTTTGCTGTTTCACCCATTTTAAATTTCGCAAATTTAATGATGCAGTACAACATAATAACATTTGAAACGAGGTATCCAAGAATTGTTCCAAGTACAGCACCGTGTCCGCCAAATAAGTGTAAGAGCGGTGTATTCACTAAAACCTTAACGAGAATACCGACTGAGAATGCAATCATTGTTTTTCTTTGATAATCAATGCCTTGTAAAATAGCTGCTGAAACTGTGAAAACTGCACTTAATATAGCGGAAGGTGCAAATGAAATTAAATATTGTGATCCATCAAGTGCAATTTTAGGATCTACATAAACCATGCGGAATGCATCATAAGCGATGCTAGCAAGGCCGAATGCAGCTGGGATGGTGAAGAATAACAATACTTGGAATATCTTTGAAATTTGTTCTTGTAATTCTTCTAGTTTCCCGCTTGTATAAGATTTCGTTATAGCCGGAATAATTGTTAACGAAAATCCAGTTGCAAGTGAAGCTGGAATCATAATTAACTTTTGTGCATAGTTCGTTATATAAGCGAACACTGCATTCGCTGTTTCTAACGGCTCTCCCATTGCTCTAAGGACATCAGCTACAGTATATTGATCTACTAACGTATAGAGCGGAATTGCAATACCGACAAAGACAATCGGGATTGCATAGCGAAGTAATTCTATATAAATATTTTTTAATGGAATATTGGATGCCCTTGATTTTAATTCGCCTTCGGGAGGTTTTAATCGGTTATATTTTTTCCAGTACATCATTAAAATAGAAACGCTGGCAAGTGCCCCGATAACAGCACCAAACGTAGCAACTGCAACAGAAGAAGCTACTGAACCTCCTAATAATTTTGAGACGATAAAACTACCAACTAAAATGAAAACAACGCGTGCAATTTGTTCTACCACTTGAGAAACAGCACTAGGTTTCATATGTTGAAATCCTTGGAAATAACCACGCGTAACACTCATAGCTGGTACGATAATAAGTGCGAAGCTTAATGCTCGCATCGTAAGTGTTACATCGGCAATAAATTGTGGATCTGGCGTTTTCGAGCGAATAATAAATTGTGATATGTACGGTGCTCCAATAAATAAAATTAAAAATCCTAAAAAGCCCATAAACAACATCAATTTTACGCTCGAGTTATATAATTTTTTACTTGTACTATAATCACCAAGCGCATTATGTTTTGCAACAAATTTGGAGACGGCAATAGGAATGCCAGCTGTTGAAAAGCTTAATAAAATACCGTACCAAGAGTATGCATATCCATATAAAGCAACCCCTTGCGTTCCAACTAATAATTGAAAAGGGAAGAAGTATATAAAACCTAATATACGTGAAATCATTGTGGCACCGCTTAATAAAGCAGTTCCTTTTAAAACTTTTGACGTCGACAAAATTCTTTCCTCCTACTCACGCTATCTTACATTCATCGTATACTACTATAAACCTGCTAGAGAAGTTAATACAGTATAAACCATAAATGTTCTAATACTATTCATTTAAAAGTCATATTTTGAATTTTTAAATAGAATGTAATACATAAAAATTCAAAATATAAGTTGACACTATTTTTAATGTATGATAAAAATGATAGTAATCAATTCGGAAAATAATATTTGGGCAATGAAAGGGTATAGTAGTGAATATCTCCCTATTTCAGAGAGCTGATGGTTGGTGTGAATCAGTATATAGATTATTCATGAAGTTCGTCCTGGAGCATCTTTCATAAATCTCGCGTTGTGAGGAAATGAAAGACGGTAGTTTATACCGTTATCAAATAAAGTGGTGAAGATTGTTTCACAACTAGGGTGGTACCGCGATATTTATCGTCCCTACGTATTTACGTAGGGACGTTTTTTATTTAGGTCTTACTTTGTTGTGGCTTCATAACTAGGGTGGTACCGCGATATTTTATCGTCCCTACGTATTTGCGTAGGGACGTTTTTTATTTAGGTCCTAACTTTGTTGTATCTTCATAACTAGGGTGGTACCGCGATATTTTTGTCGTCCCTACGTATTTGCGTAGGGGCGTTTTTTATTATTAGGGAGGAAGTGAGGGTATTAGAAAAGAGTATTGATAGAACAATATAAATACTGAATTGTAAAAAAGAAAAAGATAAAGAGAGGAGATTAAAAGATGAATTCACAGCAATGGACATCGAAATTAGGTTTCGTATTAGCTGCAGCAGGTTCAGCAATTGGTCTAGGGGCGATTTGGAAGTTCCCGTATATGGCCGGAATTGGAGGAGGCGGCGCGTTCTTCCTTATTTTCATCGGTTTCACATTATTAATTGGTTTACCGCTATTATTAGCTGAATTCGTTATCGGAAGAAGCACACAAAAAGAGGCCGTTGATGCGTATAGAGAAATTGCACCAAAAACATTATGGCCATGGTTAGGGAAATTAGGAATTGTAACATGTTTCATATTACTTTCTTTCTACAGTGTTGTAGGAGGATGGATTTTATTATATTTATGGAATGCAATTACAGGTAGACTATGGGAAGGAAATGGAGCATACGAAGCTACGTTTGGTGAAATCATTTCCAATCCGTATTTAGCAGTTGGATCACAGCTATTATTCATCCTTATTACTATTTTTATCGTAAGTAAAGGTGTACAAAATGGTGTTGAAAAAGTAAATAAATATTTCATGCCAGCACTATTCGTTTTATTCTTTGTATTAATCGTTCGTGCACTTACATTAGACGGTGCTGGAGAAGGAGTTCGTTTCTTCTTACAACCTGATTTCTCACATGTAACATCAGAAATCGTTTTATACGCAATGGGACAATCGTTCTTCTCGTTATCTGTCGGTGTAGCCGTTATGGTAACGTATAGCTCTTACTTACCGAAAGAAGAAAGTTTACCGCGTTCAGCATTTTCTATCGTAGCTTTAACGCTTGTGATTACATTACTTGCAGGACTTGCAATTTTCCCAGTAGTGTTCGCATTTGGGATGGAACCATCTCAAGGACCGGGGCTATTATTTATCGTACTGCCAGCTATTTTCAGTAAAATGGCATTCGGAAAATTATTCTTCATCGTTTTCTTATTACTATTCTTCTTTGCTACTATTACATCAGCAATTTCGATGTTAGAAATTAGCGTTGCGTCTTTAACTGCGAAAGGTAAAGGGAAACGCGAAAAAATGGCTTTAATCGTAGGGTTATTAATCTTCGTTGTTGGAGTACCATCAGCATTATCATTTGGTATATTAAGTGATCTGAAGATTTTTGGAAAGACAGTCTTTGATTTAGCAGATTATGCAGTTAGTAACGTATTAATGCCACTTGGTGTTTTATTAGTTTCCATCTTTGTTCCTTTAAAAATGAAGAAAGATGTATTAATGAAAGAGCTTGGTGTAAGTAAAAATAAAGGCTATAAACTGTTCGTATTATGGTTATTCTTACTTCGTTTTATCGCACCAATTGCGATTATTATCGTATTCTTAAATGTACTTGGCATTATATAAAAAGAAAGGTAGCGTATCGCTCTAGGATACGCTACCTTTTTATTTTGCTCTTTTTTTGCAATTCATTTACTGTTACGAACTGATATCCCTTCTTAGATAAAGAGTCTAAAATACCTTCAATGGTCTGTAAATTTTCATTAGACTCATCATACATAGAGTGTAATAAAATGATAGAACCTGGTTTTACATTTTTATTAACGTAGTCAATTTTATCAGCCGCAGATTTATAAAAAGTATCAGGTTCAAGATCCCATGTAATCGTTTCGATATTATTTTTATTTAAATAATATGGTAGTCCAATTAATTTTTTTCCGTTAGGGGGTCTAAAATCAATTTCGTCTGTAAATCCTGTTTGACGGATTAATGAATTTGTTTTTTCTATTTCTTCTTTAATAAAAGATGGTGTTTTAAAAACCATTCTGTTATGAGAATATGTATGGTTTCCAATTTGGTGTCCTGATTGTACGATAGCTTCTCCTAACGATAGCTTTTTTTCTAATTCATTTCCAATTAAAAAGAAAGTAGCTTTCGCATTGTATTTATCTAGTAGCGGTAATATTTGTTTTACATTGTTAGTAGGACCATCATCAAAAGTTAAAGCAATCACTTTTTCATTTGTTTTTACGTGGTTTGTTAAATCTCCAAACAATTGAAAGCTTCTTGCGTTCATCAATTTGTATGTTCCGAATAACGCTATAGTAATAATGAATAATGTAACGACTGTAATGATTATTTTCTTCTTCATAACGTAACCTCACTATATTTTTGTATTGGACTAAAAAGTATTATATCAAACTAAGTAATTTCGTGCGTTAAAAAGGATGTGGATGCAAGGAGAAGGGATTTATCATATAATAAAATGCAAAAGGTATATTAGGAGGTGTTTACATGGCGATTATAATTCAATTGCCAGACACTGCAGCGTCTCATGCAAAGCCAAGTATGGAAATGGCGATACTTTGCGTGAGGTAGACAAGTAATATACAATCGCCTAAATGAGCTCGTATCATTTTTTATATTTGGCTTTGCACCTTATTGAAATGAACCATAAAAAATAAGGGGCGAGCAGAAATGAAATACGTTAAAGCTGCGACGGTTTTACCAGAAAGTTTAATTATTGAAATTCAAAAGTATATACAAGGTGAAACAATTTACATTCCAAAACAAGAAACAAAACATTATAAATGGGGTACACGATCTGGAGGAAGAAAACAATTAGATGAAAGAAACAAAGCCATTAAAGAAGCGTTTAAAAGCGGAATTGCTATTCATCAACTTGCAGAAGAGTATTTTCTTTCCGGAGAAACGATTAAAAAGATTGTGTATTCTAAATAAGAGAAAAAGAGTCTGATTCAAATGTTATTTTGCATCAGACTCTTTTTGTTTTATATGTATTGGATATATGGACTGTGACTGGGCATACTAATAGAAAAAATGTGCCGTTTTTTTATTAAAAGGTATACAGAGCACTTGAAAAGTAGAAAGGTGAGCATCTATGAATCATATTGGACAAATAACGATAGAGCTTTTAATTGGTTTTTTTGTTCTGTTAATTGCTACGAAAATATTAGGGAAAACACAAATATCTCAGCTAACACCCTTTGATTTTATTTCTGCTATTGTTCTTGGTGAGCTTGTTGGAAATTCAATATATGACCCTAAAATTAAAGTGTGGTCTATTTTATATTCAGTATTTGTATGGGTAATTTTAATTTATACAATAGAAGTGATAACACAAAAAATAAGAGGAACAAGAAGGTTTTTTGAAGGATATCCTTCAATTATTATTCGTAATGGAAAGATTGACCGTGAACAATTAAGTGTAAATCATTTGGACATTAACCAATTACAACAAATGCTTAGGCAACAAAAAGACATATTCTCAATCCGAGAAGTTGAGTATATGATATTGGAACCGAACGGAAATATAAGTGTATTGAAAAAAAGTAAATATGAATCTCCCACTATAAATGACTTAAGTTTAAAACATAAGCCTGTATACTTACCAATTTCATTAATTAGTGATGGAAAAGTAGTGAAAGATAATTTGAGGGAAGCAGGTTTTGATGAAGGATGGCTATATAAACAAATAAAGCAAAAGGGGATTACTAAATTTGAAGACGTATTATACGCAGAATGGAAAACAGATGATGGCTTCTTTTGTCAGGAAATGCAGCGGTAGAGAATAAGCGATGTATGTAATGTTTGTTTCTAAGTTATCTTTTACATATCAAAAAACGTAATCATTGTATACAATAAAACTAGATCAACAATTTGTATGGAGTGATAAAGATGGAAGCTTTTATTAGAAGTGATCAATATAATTTTATAAAATCACAAGCTTATATTTTAGCGAATGGGCATGCAACGGCAAATGATAGAGGAGTAATTCAAGCGTTAAAATCACTTGCGATTGAAAAGATAATACATGTATTTGAGAATTTAACGGATGAGCAGAAAGAGTTAATCGACACGGTATTAACAGTTCAAAATAGAGAAGATGCAGAATCGTTTTTAATGAAAATAAATCCGTATGTCATTCCGTTTCAGGAAGTTACAGCACAAACATTAAAAAAATTATTTCCTAAAGCGAAAAAGTTAAAACTGCCTGATATGGAAGAAATAGATATGAAAGAAATATCTTATTTAAGCTGGATTGATAAAGGATCAAGCAGGAAATTTATTATAGCGAAAAATGATAAAAATAAGTTTGTTGGTCTGCAAGGAACGTTCCAAAGTTTAAATAAAAAGAGCATTTGTTCATTATGTCATGGACATGAAGAAGTTGGTATGTTTTTAGTTGAAATTAAAGGTGATGTACCAGGAACTTTCGTTAAAAAGGGAAACTATATTTGTAAAGATGGTGTAGCTTGTAATCATAATATGAAATCGCTTGATAAATTAAACGATTTTATTGAGAGATTAAAGAAATAAAATGGAAGACCTCTAGTGCTTAAACTGGAGGTCTTTATTTGGGAAGAAGTAATAACAGGCTTCTTTTGTAGCTGTAGATTTATAAAAAAAGTCAGGTCATTTATAATGAAATTTGATAAAAATATCTAATTGGACACGGTTGTTTATATGCAAGGAGGTAAACATGAATTATATTTCACCGAAAGAAGAGGTATTAAAAGTGAAACGGTGGTCTAGAGATACGATAGCAGCAGGTCGTGGTCATACCGTTGCTCTTAAATCGGATGGTACGGTTGTGGCAGTGGGACGAAATAAAGAAGGAGAATGCAATGTAAGCAGTTGGTGTGATATTGAAGCCGTCGCAGCGGGCAATGTTCATATGGCGACGAACACAGGTAATGCTCATACAATCGCTCTTAAAAGTGATAATACTGTGGAAGCGGTGGGATGGAATAAGCATGATCAATGCGATGTGAACGACTGGCATAATATTGTAGCGGTTGCAGCAGGGTGGCGTCGTACCATTGGCCTTAAACCGGATGGCACGGTAATGGCAGTAGGGCGAAATAAAGAAGGAGAATGCAATGTAAGCAGCTGGCGAGATATTGTGGCGGTCACGGCGGGTGACTGGCATACAGTCGGTCTTCAATTGGACGGTACGGTGACAGCAGTGGGTAATAATCGATATGGCCAATGCAGTGTAAGTAGCTGGCTTGGCATTGTGGCGGTCGCGGCAGGTTATCTTCATACTGCTGGTTTGAAACGAGATGGTACGGTGATGGCAGTGGGTAATAATAAGCATAACCAATGCGACGTAAGTGGCTGGAGAGGTATTGTAGCAATAGCAGCTGGTACGAATCATACAATCGGTCTTAAATTAGACGGTACAGTGGTGGCAGTAGGTTGGAATGAGTATGGCCAATGTAATGTAAGTGATTGGCACGACATTGTAGCGATAGCGGCTGGTTGTGCGCATACGGTCGGACTGAAATCAGACGGTACGGTGGTTGCGGTAGGTAATAATGAATTTGGTCAATGTGATGTAGGTAGCTGGTGCAACATTCGATTGCCTGGAAAATAGTCAATTTACAATAAATCATTAGTAATATTATTCTATTTTAGGAGTAATTATGGAATAGGATATGTAGAAAATAATTAAACTTAAATCTGCTGAATAAGAATCCCTTTTGAAAAGGGATTCTTATTATTTTTCGTAAAATGAGGGTCTAAATGGAATTTTTAAACAAACTTTATTGCAAAGTTACAGTAGAAGAGATAAATAAAGTATAGGGGAGATAAAGGAATGTTTAAAAGGTTTTCACTTTCTTTACCGGATGTTTTACTTATATGTATCGTTCTCTACATAACGTACACAAATTCTTTTAGTTTTGGCCAAATGTTAGTAATTTCAATTGCAATCGGAATAATAGGTGCTCTTATTACAAGAATATGTAAGGATTTATTTACTTTCATCTGGTGGACAATTAAACAAAAGAAATCTTGAACATGTTTAATTATTATAAGGAGAGATAAAATGACTAATAAAAAGAATAAAGCTAAAAATGAGATAATACTTTGGACATTAACAGCTGTTGTTTTTGCCATTGTATGGTACTTTTATCAAAAATAAAAACGCATCGTACTAAAAAAGCACGATGCGTTTTTATTATTTTTTTTGCCAATTTTCTTTTATAAAGTCTGCACGACCAGATTCTTTTTGCTCAGTAGCATATTTCTCTGGGTTCTTTTTATAGAAATGCTGGTGGTATTCCTCTGCTTCATAAAAAGGTGCAGCCGGGCGAATTTCAGTTACGATTGGATCTTTAAACACACCGCTTTCTGCTAGAGTTTGTTTTGATTTTTCAGCAAGTTCTTTTTGCGTTTCACTATGATAAAAAATAGCAGTGCGATAAGATGGACCACGGTCAAAGAATTGTCCGCCATCATCAGTTGGATCGATTTGTGGCCAATATAAATCTAGTAATTTTTCATATGGAAAAATAGAAGGATCGAATGTAATTTGTACTACTTCTAAGTGCCCAGATGTTCCAGCTTTTACTTGTTCATATGTTGGGTTTTCTACATGACCACCTGCATAGCCAGAAAGCACTTTATGAATGCCGGGAAGTTCATCAAA
Source organism: Bacillus sp. SH5-2 (assembly GCF_008368905.1). Classification (NCBI taxonomy): domain Bacteria; kingdom Bacillati; phylum Bacillota; class Bacilli; order Caryophanales; family Bacillaceae; genus Bacillus; species Bacillus sp. SH5-2. The sequence continues at coordinate 41,786 of NZ_QOSD01000016.1, read as the reverse complement.
TGGCTTTACCATGCACCAAAAGCAACCGCCTGCAAAGGTTGCGAGTTCGTATGTTTTTTCGGACATTACTGTAATCCTCCTAAATATATATATTTTATATAGTATTATACAAAAAGTTTTGTTACGCAATAAAAAAGATTCGAAAATATATGTTTTTTATAAACAAGATCCACCGCTCACATCAATTAATTGTCCAGTAACCCAGCGGCTGTCTGGAGAAGCAAGAAATGCAGCAGTATCGGCAATGTCTTCTACTTCACCTAAGCGATTGAAGGCAGAAATAGTAGTGGCGTATTGTTTCATCATTGGATCGCTTAAGAGTTCTGCATTCATATCTGTTTTAATAAATCCAGGAAGTATTGAATTCACTGTTATTCCTCTTGCTCCGAGCTGTTTTGCCAGTGTGAAAGTCATTGTATTAATAGCGCCTTTCGTCATACTATATGCAATGAAATCAGGTAAAGAAATACGAGTAGCAGCGGATGAAATATTAATAATTCGGCTATTGTCACGTAAACGAGATAGAGCTTGTTGAATGATAAAGAATGGTGCTTTTGCATTTACTGAAACCATTCTATCAAAAAATTCTTCAGTCGTTTCTTCAATAAAAGCACCAGGACCAATTCCAGCGTTGTTTATTAAAATATCAAGTTTAGTACCACCAGTTCTTTTTTGTAATTCGTTATCTAAAGAACTATAAAGGGTCTCTACTCCATGTAAAGATTCAAGATTTGCACAGATAGAAAAAGCTGATCCACCATTTGATTGAATTTCATAAACAGTTTCTTCAGCATCTTCTTTTCGATTACCATAATGAACAGCAACTAATGCACCGTCGTTTGCTAAACGTTTTGCAATAGCACGTCCAATTCCTCGGCTTGCTCCTGTAACTAATGCCACTTTTCCTTTTAACATAGTTTTCTCATCTCCTCATAAAATTTTATCTGTTATTAAGTTATTTTTCTTTATGTAGTAATGCGAGCATACTTAAGTAATATATGAGTATGTGTAAGAAGTTCATTCCGATTTTGTTTTGAGAAAAAATAAATAGACTTCTCTTAAATTGATTGAATTTTATTTTTTTTAGAAAAACATGTTGACAATAAAAAGAACAACGTCCTATAATACGTTTAACAAATAAAAGTTAATTAAGAATTTTCTAATTTTAAATGTTGTATATGCAAAGAAGAGGAAAGTAGATGATTATGATCGTTTCAGAGAGCTACTCCTAGGCTGTGAGAGTAGTAACAATCGGATCATTGAAGATCACCTCGGAGCATCGCTTGCGAAAGGGAAACTGAGTAGAGGGCGGCGGTATCGTCTCCGGTAAAAGGACGGGGGTCTAATTGGACCTACAGAGCTTATATTTCGTGAGAAATATAAGGAAGCTGAGTGGTAACGCGAAACTCTCGCCTCAGCAATCAAAGCTACTAAATTTTTATTTTAAAAATAGAATAAGAGAATGCGTAGAAGAGGAGAGTAAATGATAGGCATTGTTTCAGAGAGCTGCCCCTAGGCTGTGAGGGTGGTAACAATCGAGTCTTTGAAAATCACCTCGGAGTACTACTTTTGAAAGTTAGTAAAAAGTAGCGGAGTTGTTTCCGATAAAAAAACAAAAGTCTAATTGGACTTGCAGAGCTTATATTTCGTGAGAAGTGTAAGGAAGCTGAGTGGTACCACGATTCCCTCGTCTCAGCAATGGATTGCTACAAGTATGTAAGTAATCGATTGTTGAGACGAGTATATTTTTAAGATTTGTATACTGAATATTCTGTTAAAATTACTCATCTCAGCAATCGATATAGAAATTGATTGCAAAAATAGAGAAAAAAAAGAGGAGCGATGTGAGATGGGAAACCAGTACATTTATATGAATGGGGAATTTGTAGAAAAAGAAAAGGCAGTAGTTTCGGTATATGATCACGGTTTTTTATACGGGGACGGTGTGTTTGAAGGGATTCGTAGTTACGGTGGAAATGTGTTTTGTTTAAAAGAACATGTAAAACGATTATATGAATCTGCAAAATCTATTTTACTTACAATTCCAATGACGGTAGATGAAATGGAAGAAGCAATTTTACAGACGCTTCAAAAAAATGAGTATGCAGATGCTTACATTCGCTTAATTGTCTCAAGAGGAAAAGGGGACTTAGGACTTGATCCGAGAAGTTGCGTGAAACCGAGCGTTATTATCATTGCAGAACAATTAAAATTATTCCCACAGGAATTTTATGATAATGGACTAAGCGTTGTATCTGTTGCATCAAGACGTAATACGCCAGATGCATTAGATCCACGTATTAAGTCAATGAACTACTTAAATAATGTACTTGTAAAAATTGAAGCGGCACAAGCAGGAGTGCTAGAGGCTCTTATGTTAAATCAGCAAGGATATGTTTGTGAAGGGTCTGGAGATAATGTTTTCGTTGTGAAAGATGGAAAAGTGTTAACACCACCTTCATATTTAGGGGCGTTAGAAGGCATTACGAGAAATAGTGTTATCGAGTTATGTGAGCGACTGAGTATCTCATGTGAGGAAAGACCATTCACTCGCCATGACGTATATGTAGCGGATGAAGTGTTTTTAACAGGAACGGCAGCAGAATTAATTCCAGTTGTAAAAGTTGATTCAAGAGAAATTGGGGATGGGAAACCAGGAAGTGTAACGAAACAATTGACAGAGGAATTTAAAAAGTTAACGAGAGAAAGAGGCGTACGTGTTCCAGGTCTTGCAGAGAGCTTAGCATAGAAAGGGAGAGGAGTTAATTGAAATGGAGCAGCAGTATACAGCATGTGAGAAATTACAGTGTGAAGAAGTGACAGGTGCCGGACACGTTATTCAATGTTTGAAAAAGTTAGGAGTAACGACTGTTTTCGGTTATCCGGGCGGGGCGATTTTGCCAGTATACGATGCGTTATATGGAAGTGGTTTGAAGCACGTTTTAACTCGTCATGAACAAGCTGCCATTCATGCGGCTGAAGGATATGCAAGAGCTTCTGGAAAGGTCGGGGTAGTATTTGCTACCTCTGGCCCAGGGGCGACGAATTTAGTTACAGGCTTAGCAGATGCTTATATGGATTCGATTCCTTTAGTTGTTATTACAGGGCAAGTTGCAAAACCTCTCATCGGAAAAGACGGGTTTCAAGAAGCTGATGTTGTCGGAATTACAGTACCTGTTACGAAGCATAATTACCAAGTTCGTGATGTGAATCATTTATCACGTATTGTACAAGAAGCTTTTTACATCGCTGAAAGTGGGCGACCGGGACCTGTATTAATTGATATTCCAAAAGATGTTCAAAATGAAAAGGTAACAAGTTTTTATAATGAAGTAATTGAGATTCCAGGGTACAAACTAGAGCCTATGCCAGACAGTATGAAGCTTAGAGAGGTAGCTAAAGCAATTTCAAAAGCGAAACGTCCACTTCTTTATATTGGAGGAGGTGCCATTCATTCAGGTGCATCTGATGAGCTCCTCAAGTTTGCGAGTGAGAATCGTATTCCAGTCGTTTCCACTTTAATGGGACTTGGTGCATATCCGCCGGGAGATTCATTATTTTTAGGAATGCTCGGTATGCATGGAACGTATGCTGCAAACATGGCAGTAACGGAATGCGATTTACTGCTTGCTTTAGGTGTTCGCTTCGATGATCGTGTAACAGGAAAATTAGAGCTCTTTTCCCCTCATTCGAAAAAGGTACATATTGATATAGATCCTTCGGAGTTTCATAAAAATGTAACGGTAGAGCATCCAGTTGTTGGAGATGTGAAAAAAGCGTTACACATGCTGTTACATATGCCGATTTATACACAAACGGATGAATGGCTTACGAAAATCGAGGAATGGAAAGAGGAATACCCTCTTTCCTACAATCAAAAAGAATGTGAGTTAAAACCACAGCATGTTATTAGTCTAGTAAGTGAATTAACGAATGGTGAAGCGATTGTTACGACAGAAGTAGGTCAGCATCAAATGTGGGCTGCTCATTTCTATAAGGCGAGAAAACCTCGGACGTTCCTTACATCTGGTGGACTAGGAACGATGGGATTTGGTTTCCCGGCAGCAGTTGGTGCTCAGCTTGCGAAAGAAGAAGAACTCGTCATTTGTATAGCAGGTGATGCTTCTTTTCAAATGAACATTCAAGAACTACAAACAATTGCTGAAAATAACATCCCTGTAAAAGTATTTATTATAAATAACAAATTTTTAGGAATGGTAAGGCAATGGCAAGAAATGTTTTATGAAAATCGTTTATCGGAATCGAAAATTGGATCACCAGATTTTGTGAAAGTAGCAGAAGCTTATGGAGTGAAGGGATTAAGAGCGACAAATTCAACCGAGGCGAAACAGGTAATGTTAGAAGCATTTGCTCATGAAGGTCCTGTCGTAGTTGATTTTTGTGTAGAAGAAGGTGAAAACGTATTTCCGATGGTTCCACCAAACAAAGGGAATAACGAAATGATTATGAAGAGGTGGGAAGAATGAGTCATACTTTTTCACTCGTTATTCATAACGAGCCAAGCGTCTTATTACGTATAAGTGGAATTTTTGCTCGGCGTGGTTATTATATTTCTTCTTTACATTTAAACGAAAGAGATACTAGTGGTGTTTCTGAAATGAAACTCACAGCAGTTTGTACTGAAAATGAAGCGACATTACTCGTTAGTCAGTTGAAAAAATTAATTGATGTACTGCAAGTAAATACATTATAAGGAGTGTATGGAATATGAAAACGTATTATGAGCAAGATGCAAATGTAGAGTTATTACAAGGGAAAACAGTTGCGGTAATTGGTTATGGATCTCAAGGTCATGCACAGGCACAAAATTTACGTGATTCTGGTGTGGAAGTTGTAGTTGGTGTTCGACCAGGTAAGTCTTTTGAAGTAGCAAAAGCAGATGGGTTTGAAGTAATGTCTGTTTCAGAAGCAGTTCGAACCGCGCAAGTTGTACAAATGTTATTGCCAGATGAACAGCAAGCACATGTGTATAAAGCAGAAGTAGAAGAGAATCTCCGTGAAGGACAAATGTTACTGTTCTCACATGGATTTAATATTCACTTCGGACAAATTAACCCGCCAAGTTACGTAGATGTAGCAATGGTCGCGCCAAAAAGTCCAGGTCATCTCGTTCGCCGTGTATTTCAAGAAGGAAATGGTGTTCCGGCATTAGTCGCAGTACATCAAGATGCAACAGGCACAGCATTACATGTAGCACTCGCGTACGCAAAAGGTGTAGGGTGTACACGTGCAGGTGTAATTGAAACGACATTCCAAGAAGAAACGGAGACGGATTTATTCGGAGAGCAAGCTGTACTTTGCGGCGGGGTAACTGCACTTGTGAAAGCTGGTTTTGAAACATTAACAGAAGGCGGATATCGTCCTGAAATTGCATACTTTGAATGTTTGCATGAACTGAAGTTAATTGTTGATTTAATGTACGAAGGCGGTTTAACGAACATGCGCCATTCTATATCAGATACGGCAGAGTTCGGGGATTATGTAACAGGATCGAGAATTGTTACAGATGAAACGAAGAAAGAGATGAAACGAGTACTTACAGAAATTCAGCAAGGTGAATTCGCGAAGAAATGGATTTTAGAAAATCAAGCAGGTCGTCCAACGTATAATGCGATGAAAAAAGCAGAGCAAAATCATCAGTTAGAAAAAGTAGGAGCAGAGCTTCGTGAAATGATGAGCTGGATTCATGAGCCGAAAGAATTAGTAAAGAAATAGAGTATGAGAGTATATATAAATGACAAATACGTAAGAAGGGATTTGACAAGATGAGAAGTGACATGATTAAAAAAGGTTTTGATAAAGCTCCGCACCGTAGTTTATTAAAAGCAACTGGTTTGAAAGATGAAGATTTTGATAAACCGTTCATAGCGATTTGTAATTCTTTTATTGAAATTATTCCAGGGCATAAGCATTTGAATGAGTTTGGGAAACTTGTAAAAGAAGCAGTTCGTGCGGCAGGTATGGTACCATTCGAATTCAATACAATTGGAGTAGATGATGGTATTGCGATGGGGCATATCGGTATGCGTTATTCCCTTCCAAGTCGTGAAATTATTGCTGATTCAGTAGAAACAGTTGTAAATGCCCATTGGTTTGACGGTATGATTTGTATCCCAAACTGTGACAAAATTACACCAGGTATGATGATGGCTGCACTTCGTATTAACATTCCAACTGTGTTTGTTTCGGGTGGACCGATGGCGGCTGGAAAAACATCTAAAGGAGAAGTTGTTGATTTAAGTTCTGTTTTCGAAGGAGTAGGAGCTTATCAATCTGGTAAAATTTCAGAAGAAGAATTAAAGGATATTGAAGATCATGGCTGTCCATCTTGCGGTTCTTGTTCTGGTATGTTTACCGCGAACTCTATGAATTGTTTATGTGAAGTGTTAGGTTTAGCACTTCCAGGTAACGGGAGTATTTTAGCAATTGATCCAAGACGTGAAGGATTAATTAAACAAGCAGCAGAGAAATTGAAAATTTTAATTGAGAGAGAGATTAAGCCGCGCGATATTGTAACAGAAGAAGCAATTGATGATGCTTTTGCACTTGATATGGCGATGGGTGGCTCAACGAATACAGTATTACACACGCTAGCACTCGCACAAGAGGCAGGGCTAGATTATGATATGAGCCGTATTGATGCTGTTTCAAGACGTGTACCGCATTTATGTAAAGTAAGTCCAGCTTCTAATTGGCATATGGAAGATATTGATCGAGCGGGCGGAATTAGTGCAATTTTGAAAGAGATGAGTCGAAAAGAAGGGGTACTTCATTTAGATCGTATTACTGCTACTGGGCAAACGTTAAGAGAAAATATTGCTGAGGCGGAGATTAAAGATAAGGAAGTTATTCATTCTCTCGAAAATCCTCATAGTGAAGAAGGTGGGCTACGTATATTAAAAGGAAACCTTGCGAAAGATGGGGCAGTTATTAAAAGCGGAGCAACCGAAGTAAAACGATTTGAGGGACCTTGCGTTATTTTTAATTCGCAAGATGAGGCGCTTGCGGGCATTATGCTTGGGAAGGTTAAGAAAGGGGATGTAGTTGTTATTCGTTATGAAGGACCAAGGGGTGGACCTGGTATGCCAGAAATGTTAGCACCAACATCAGCAATTGCTGGAATGGGATTAGGTGCTGATGTTGCATTATTAACGGATGGACGTTTCTCTGGAGCTTCACGTGGTATTTCAGTAGGGCATATTTCACCAGAAGCAGCAGCTGGTGGAACGATTGCACTTCTTGAACAAGGGGATATTGTATGTATTGATGTTGAGGAACGCTTGCTAGAAGTAAGAGTGAGTGATGAGGAATTAGAAAAGCGTAAAAAAGAATGGAAACGACCAGAACCGAAAGTGAAAACTGGCTGGCTTGGACGTTATGCGCAAATGGTAACATCGGCGAATACAGGGGCAGTCCTAAAAATCCCGAATTTTGATTGAGCCAATTTAAAAGAGATAAGGATGATATGAAATGGTGCAAAAGGTAAAGGAGAGAGTGAAAATTGAAGATATCTTAATGGCTCATAATTGCATGAAAGATATCGTTATTAAAACACCGTTACAACGTGATACAGTTTTATCTGAGAAATATGATTGTGACGTTTATGTAAAACGAGAAGACTTACAATTGATTCGCTCTTTCAAAATTCGTGGTGCTTACAATTTAATCCAAAGTTTACCGAAAGAGCAATTACAAAATGGTGTTGTTTGTGCAAGTGCTGGTAATCATGCGCAAGGAGTTGCTTACACATGTAATTTATTGAAGATTCCGTCAAAGATTTTCATGCCGACGACGACACCTAAACAAAAAGTATCACAAGTACAATTTTTCGGTGGTGATTTTGCAGAGATTGTATTAGTTGGTGATACTTTTGATAGCTCTTTTCAAGAAGCACAGCGTTATTGTGAAGAAAATAGGATGACGTTTGTTCATCCGTTTGATGATCCGTATGTCGTTGCTGGTCAAGGGACAGTGGCAGTTGAAATTATGCATGATATGGAGAAATCGGTTGATTATATCTTTACAGCAATTGGCGGTGGTGGATTAGCATCAGGTGTTGGTACATATGTAAAAGGTGTTAGTCCTGCTACAAAGGTCATTGGGGTAGAGCCAATGGGAGCTGCATCTATGAAAGAGGCTTTTCTTCAAAATGATAATGTGGCATTGGAGAAAATAGATAGTTTTGTTGATGGAGCAGCAGTTAAAAAGGTAGGAAAGTTAACATTTGAAACATGTAAAGATGTAATTGATGACATCGTTTTAGTACCAGAAGGAAAGGTTTGTACGACGATTTTAGAACTGTATAAGAAAAATGCGATTGTAGCTGAACCAGCTGGTGCACTCTCTATTGCAGCGCTTGATTTATACAGAGATGAAATTAAAGGTAAAACAGTTGTATGCACATTAAGTGGTGGAAATAATGATATTGATAGAATGCAAGAAATGAAAGAACGTTCGCTCATTTATGAAGGACTAAAACATTACTTCATTATTGAATTCCCGCAGAGGTCGGGAGCGTTAAGAGAGTTTCTTGATAAAGGATTAGGGCCAGAAGATGACATTACTCGCTTTGAGTACATTAAGAAACATAATAAAGAAAATGGCCCAGCACTAGTCGGAGTAGAGTTGAAACATAAAGAGGACTATGAGCAATTAATTACTCGTTTTAAAGAAAATAATATTCAATTTATGGAGCTTAATAAAAACCCTGTTTTGTTTGATTTACTTATTTAATAGAAGGAAAGGGTTAACATCCAAATAAAAAAGATAGATACAAACGGAGAAATATACTGCTTGTTCTATCTTTTTTATATTTAAACGAAATACTCACCATATTCAAGAAGGATAAAGCTAGCTAGCCAAAAAAATATTGCGATCCGAATGATTACGTACATTGTAAATTCAAAGGAAGAGAGTTTTCTCTCACGTTTTATGTTTTTTAGAAGTCTAACAGAAAAAAAGGAACATAAAAGCAGAACTGCTATAGATATTTTATATACGTTTTCTATAAGACTTATATTTTCTAATAAATTTTTCAGCATATTCATCACCTATTCTCTAATGTATGTTACAGAGAAATGGATCTTGCATTGATTAGTTGCGTTTGTTTATTATTTTCCCCGTACTATCAATTTCTACATCAGTTGAAATCGTTTGTAAATATTGTAGAGCTTTTCTCTTTTCTTCCTCATTTACAGGGGAAACTTGGTTGTTACGGATGATGTAAGGATTGAATGACATTTGGACATCCTTTCCTTTAAAAGTTAAAGTTAATACGCCGGTTTCGGCACTTTTTCCGTTCACATAACTTGGGAATAAAAAGTTTCCTAATGAGTAAGCGACAGGAACGTTATTATAATATTCAAACCCTTGTAACCAATGCGGATGACTTCCAACAATCGCGTCGGCACCTGCTGTAACCATTTTATTTACATATTGTTTTTGATAATCTACTGGACGATTGGATTTTTCGACACCCCAATGCATATAGACAATTAAATAGTCTGCATCTTTCTTTTGCTCTTTAATTGTTTTTGTTACAAGATTTAAATCATATCCATTCGCAACGCCAGGTTTATTGTCATCAGCTACCCAAGTAAAATCAGGCATAAATCGGACGAAGGAAAGGAATTTGAATTTTTTCCCTTTTACAGTCATTTCTCGTGCGGTATATGCATCTTTTGCATTTTTTCCGGCGCCAATGTAAGGGAACTTTAATTTTTCTACGTGAGAGATTGTATCTAATAATCCCTCTTGACCATAATCAAGTGTATGATTATTCCCGATATTTACGATGTCATATCCAGTATTTTTAATAGCTTGTAGTGTGGATGGATCACTTTTAATCCAAAACAGCTGTCCAGGTGCTTTCTTTTCTTTCGTTGTAAATGCTGATTCTAAATTCACGAAAGAAATATCAGCTTTTTTTATTTCTTCTTTTACATGTTGGAATGGATAGTCAGCCCCGTTTTTTTCGATTACCGGACGTAATTGCCAATCAAACATTGTATCACCAGAAAAGGTGAGTGTAATTTCCGGGTCTTCTATTTTCTTGTCGTTTGTTGAAGCAGTTTTGCTAGATTTGTTTTGGAAATCGGGTTTGTCTTTCGCTTTTGAAGTAAAAGAGTAGTTAATTAATACAACAATTGGTGTAATGCAAAAGGCTATTAACAAAAATCGTTTTAGTAAAGTTTTCATAAATACCTTCCCTTTTGAGTTTATCCCGCTATTTGTGGGCAGCAAAATTTCCGCTGATTAAAGTTTCGCTTTATGTATTGCTACAAAAAATTGCGGTTTATGTAGCGAAAAAACATTTGTTAATATTCTCAATATTAAGTTAACATATAGATAACCTGTAAATCAATGAATAAACCAAAATATAGAAATAAAGAATTCGAAGGGTGAAGAATAAGAAATGGTTATATTAGGAGCAGTTGTAAATGGGATTTGTATTATATTTGGTACTTTACTTGGTAAATTATTTAGTAGAATTCCAGAAAGTATGAAGGGAACCATAATGCACGCAATCGGTTTAGCGGTTACTGTGCTTGGACTTCAAATGGCATTGAAAAGTGAAAATTTTCTTGTTGTCATACTAAGTTTAGTCATTGGTACGGTAATCGGGGAATGGCTACAACTAGAGGGAAAGTTAAAACTGTTAGGGGATTGGTTAGAAAATAAGGTTGGATCGAAAGGGAAAGGGAGCATATCAGAAGGTTTTGTAACAGCTACTTTAATTTTTGCAATTGGTGCGATGGGGATACTTGGTGCACTCGACAGCGGGATTCGCGGAAATCATGATATTTTATTTACAAAGGCGATTATTGATGGATTTATTTCTATTATATTAACGACAACTCTAGGGATTGGCGTAGTGTTTTCAGCAATTCCGGTGATTTTATATGAGGGTGGTATTGCGATTTTTGCAACACAAATTAATAGTTTGGTCCCGAAAGAATTAATGAATCAATTTATAGTGGAAATGACAGCTACGGGCGGTATTATGATCGCTGCTATTGGATTGAACTTACTTGGTGTTATTAAAATTAAGGTTGCAAATTTACTGCCAGGTATATTGGTAGTTGGAATAATTGTGTCACTTATTTATGGTTACGGTTTAATAGTTAAGTAGTAGGGGGTGGAGATACATATGGAGGAATTTCAATTTACAAAACGTGTTCATAAAATATTTCAGATTGCAGCAGAAGAGAGTGCGTGTAACATCATTCACCCGGTCCATCTATTTATAGGTATGTGTAAAGAAGGTACAGGAGTTTGCGGGGAGTTATATATGTATTTGTTTCATAAATCGGGTACGGATTTTTTAGAAAAACTTTCAATACAAAAACAAACTGATTTAACGAATCAAGAGTATAAAAAAATAGGGCAATATAAATTATCTTATAAGGCGATAGAAATTTTACAAATAGCGAAGAAACGTATGGAACGCTTTCAGCAAGTATTAATGAACGAAGGTCATGTTATGTATGCACTATTTCGCGCGGATACGTTTATTGAAAATCAACAAATACAAAAAGATATAGTACGCATTATATCTGAGCCAAGAGATTTAGCGGTCGATTTAAAAAGTTTTGTTCCTAATTATAATCATTTAACTTGTAATGTTAGAAGAGCTAACCCTTCTGATTTTGAAAAATTAGTAAGTTTTGTGAATGAGGAATTTGGTGAACGTTGGTTACATTCAATAGAGTATGGATTTCGTACATATAAAGAAAATTTACCTATTTATATAGCTACACAAGAAGAAGTGATAGTAGGTTTTGCTTGTTATGACGTAGTGAGAGGAAAGAAAGGATTGTTTGGTCCAATGGGCACAGCGAAACAAAATCGTGTGAAAGGTGTAGGGAAGCAATTGTTACATCGTTGTTTACATAGTATGAAGCAAGAAGGATATGAATACGCAATTATTGGACAAGCAGGTCCAATTGAGTTTTATGAGAGAAATTGTGACGCTCGTTTAATACAGATAGAGAATAAGTAACCAACTCCATATATGGGAGTTGGTTTTATTATGAAAAAGATGTAGAGATATAGTGATTCTTATTGGAAAATAGCGGGTTTTGTAGTAAATCTTACAAATAAAGCAAATTACTAAACTTTTTACAAGAAAGGGTGTAGAATGGGTATCGAATGAAAGAAGGTGTGAAAATGGCCAGCTGGAAACGAAATTTAATGATTTGTTGGCTAGGTTGTTTTACCACTGCGGCCGGTATGAGCTTAGTAATTCCTTTTTTATCTTTTTATATTGAGGAATTAGGGGTGACTGGCACTTCTAGTATTGCACAGTGGTCGGGACTTGCATTTGGTGTAACGTTTTTAATGGGTGCGATCGTATCACCAATATGGGGAAAGCTTGGTGATATACATGGACGGAAATTGATGCTTATTCGTGCGAGCCTTGGTATGGCGATTATTATGACGCTTATGGGATTTGTAACGGATGTGTATCAATTAGTCGCACTAAGATTTTTAATGGGAGCAGTATCTGGTTTCCTTTCAACGGCGATGACATTTATTGCAGCAGAAACTCCGACAGAGCATTCAGGTTGGGCGATTTCCACAATTTCAACTGGTGGCGTGAGCGGTTCATTACTTGGACCATTACTTGGAGGCTATTTATCTGAATTGATTGGAATGCGCCATGTCTTTCTTGTTACAGGAGCTTTTTTATTCCTTTCTTTTCTAATCGTCTTTTTCTTCTTACATGAAGAAAATCACTCTGCCAAGGCAAAAAAAGCACAGCCGAAAAAAGTTTGGACGATGGTTCCAGCAAAGCATTTAATTATTAGTTTATTTGTAACAACATTTATTATTCAACTTGCTAATATGTCTGTTCAGCCAATTGTTACATTGTACGTGAAAAATTTAGTTGGTCCTCAAACTGCGCATATTGAAACGATTGCGGGTGCAGTTATGTCAGCGACGGGCTTAGCAGTTATTTTAGCAGCACCAAGACTAGGACGATTATCAGATCATATCGGTCCTCAAAAAACGTTAGTAGTAGCATTGTTTGCTGCAGGAATTATTTTTATTCCGCAAGCATTTGTAACCTCAGCTTGGCAACTATTAATTCTTCGATTTTTATTAGGTATCGCACAAGCAGGATTATTACCTTCCGTACAAACTCTACTAAAACAGCATACGCCAACCCATGTAACGGGACGAATATTTGGGTATAATCAATCGTTTCAGTTTTTAGGAAATATGATTGGACCATTACTTGGTGGACAAATTGCAGCGCATGCAGGCTTCCAATACGTTTTCTTCTCTACATCATCACTATTATTTATTGCGTGCATTTGGGTTTATTTTCATAATAAGAACGAAGAGGTATCCGAGAAACGACATTTGGAAGTTAGTTAACTAAGTGAATGAAAAAAGGATGAAGCAACGATTGCTTCATCCTTTTCTTTAAAACTGGAGACAAAGATAACTTAATGTACCAAGCTCATAACTACGATGAATGACTTCACCGTTATTTTCACCACTGCCCATAGCAATAAATAAAGGAACAAAATGCTCTGCTCTTGGTACTGCTAATTGTGCATGAGGCGCATAGTTTTCCCAATTAAACAATGCATCTTTATCGTTAGTCTGCATATGTTTTATAATCCAATCATCAAATTCAATTGCCCATTTTTCAGGTGTAGTTTGATTCCATTTCAGTGCTCGTAAGTTATGAACGGTAACACCGCTACCGATTACTAAAATATCTTCTTGTCCAAGTCCTTTTAATGCTTCTCCAATCTTAAATTGTTCTTTTGCAGAAAGGAATGGATTTACTGATATTTGTACGACAGGAATGTTTGCTTCTGGATACATGCGATGCAAGAGTGTCCATGAGCCATGATCTAAACCTCTCGTCATATTATGATGGACTGCAATGCCTTTATTTTTTAATTTTGTTTCTAACATAGCAGCAATGCTAGAAGAGCCTTTCGCACGATACTTGATTTCGTATAACTCAGGAGGGAAGCCCCCAAAATCATAAATTGTTTCATATTCGTTATCTGATGAGGAAATTGTTAATACTTCACTTTCCCAATGAGCAGTGAAAATAACAATTGCTTTCGGTTTGTATGTTTCACCAAGTGTTTTTAAAAAACTTGTATAATCTGTATCTTGAATAGCGAGCATCGGTGATCCGTGTGCTAAAAATAATGATGGCATCATAGTAGAAACCTCCTAAAATTATATGATTACTTTATGTAAGTAACTATATAATTTTATTTTATATTCGTCAACAAAATAGTTTGACAGCTAATCGGAAAAGGAAGGCATTTGTCATAATGAAAGCAATTGCATATAATATATAGTAAGAAAAATGAATAGCTATTCATTTTTGGAGATACATAACAGATTTGGGGGCTGACGAAATGAACGTACAGGAAAGTTTCGTTACGGCAATGGATGGATCGGAAATTTATTTACGCAAGTGGTTACCGGAAGAAAATCCACGAGGGGTTATTCAAATTGCGCATGGTATGACAGAACATGCAGGTGTTTATACAGACTTTATTGATGCGTTATTAGAAGCAGGGTATGGTGTTTATGCGCATGATCATAAAGGCCATGGGAAAACAGTAAAAAGAGAAGAAGACTATGGTCATTTTGAACCAGATATAGGGTGGAATCAGGTTGTGTCTGATGTGATCTTAGTTTCGGAAATGATAAAAGAAGAGCAGTCATGTCCATTATTCTTACTTGGTCATAGTATGGGATCTTTCCTATCAAGACGAGCTGTGCAACTTAGAGGTGAACTATATGATGGATTTCTTATTTCAGGAACTGGTGGGAATCCAGGGTTTTTAGGAGTCATTGGTCATAAAGTAGCGACAGTTGAGATGAAATTGCGCGGGGCAAAAACGAAAAGTCCGATGCTAAACTTTTTATCTTTTGGAAACTTTAATTCGAACTTTAAGCCTAATCGTACAAATTTTGATTGGCTATCTTCAGATAATGATCAAGTTGATAAATATATTGCGGATCCGTTATGTGGATTCATTTGTACGACGAGTTTTTATCGAGAATTATTTTTTGGTGTATTAGAAGTGAATAAATTAGAAGAATACAAGAAGACGCCAAGCAATCTTCCGATACATATATTCTCTGGAGACCGTGATCCTGTTGGAGATATGGGGAAAGGTGTAAAAGAAGTATATGAAAATTATAAAAAATGTGGTGTGAAAGATGTAACGCTGCGTCTATATGAAAATGGAAGACATGAAATGTTCCATGAAGTGAATAGAGAAGAAGTATTTAATGATTTGATTTCGTGGTTAGATGCGCATATTGGATAAGAAAAAACCTCACTTCAGCATGAAGTGAGGTTTTTTGAAAAACTGGAGGAATGGTTATGAGTGAAATTTGTAAATAAAGAATATGTAGAAATAGATTTTCAAGATGTTAAGAATAATTTCTACTCAACCTTTTTATAAAGCAACAAATGCTCGTTCATAATAGTAGTATAATAGTGAATGAGGTGTTAATAGAATGGAAGATAAAACAATAGGTTTACTATTAGATGTTGTTGGGGAATTATTTTCAGATGAAATTTCAATTGCTGTATCGAATACGAAAGAATATATATACTATCGGCCAAGTAAACGAATTGATTTAAAGATTAGCGCCGGAGATCCTATAAAGGAAGGAACGATTGCTCATAAAGCAATGGTGACGAACCAAAAAACCTCTGAGTTTATTAATCGGGATGTTTTTGGGATTCCTTATCATGGTATGGCGGTACCATTCTCAAACAATAGAAAGCTTGAAGGGTGCGTAACAGCTATTTATCCAGCTTTAACGGATGGAAAATCAGTCGTTACTTTAAAAACAACGGACGGCTGGATTCCGGTTCCTTTTTCAAAGGTCATGTATTTAGAGGCGAAAGATAAAAAGACGTATGTGAATGCAGAAGAGTTAACAGGAACACATAAATACTCTCTACAAGAATTCGAATACTTACTTCCGAAAGATGCATTTATTAGATGCCACCGTTCATTTATTGTAAATGTTAATCATATTAAAGCGATTTATCCTGATACGCATTCTACTTTTTTACTTTCTATGGATAATGGTGAGAGGGTACCGGTTAGTCAATCATACGCTAGTTATTTTCGTAAGCTTCTAGGATTCTAAATTATTCTGCTTTAGAACCTAGATTCGCTGTTTTATCTGAATTTTCGGCATTGTATACTAAAATCCCTATTTGGATACTGTTAAAGTGTAAAATAATTATGAATATTCACAGGGAGAGGGATTACATATGGAGAATAATTTGGATAGAATTAGGGATCAACGTCTGAAAGATCGTGTAGTTACACCTGAAGAAGCAGCTTCATGGATTGAAAGTGGAATGACTTTAGGCTTAAGTGGGTTTACACGTGCAGGTGATGTAAAAGCAGTCCCATTTGCGCTTGTAAACCGAGTTAAGAATGATGAATCTTTTAAAGTAAATGTTTATACTGGGGCTTCTTTAGGTTCTGATGTAGATAAATTATTTGCTGAGGCAGGAATTTTAGGGAAAAGATTGCCTTTCCAAGCTGATGCGACAATGCGAAAAGGAATTAATAACGGAGACTTTTTATTTGTAGATCAGCACTTATCTCATACAGCAGAGTTACTCCGTGCTGACGTTATGGATATAGATTTCGCTATTTTGGAAGCGGTTGCGATTACTGAGGATGGAATGATTATTCCGACGACTTCAATTGGAAATTCCTTAGCATTTTCTTTAAATGCTAAGTCCATTATTATTGAAATGAATATGGCTCAATCCGCGCAACTAGAGGGGCTACATGATTTATATGAACCAGGTAAACAAGGAGAAAGGCTTCCGATTCCTCTTGTGAAAACGGATGATCGAATTGGAACGATTGGCATTCCGATTGATGTTGAAAAAGTGAAAGGGATTGTATTTACGAATCAACTGGATTCGCCATCAACAATTGTTCCTCCAGATGAAGAAACTGTTATTATGGCACAGCATTTAATAGAGTTCCTTCGAAAAGAAGTCGAAGTAGGCCGATTAACAAATCGTTTAGCGCCGTTACAATCGGGAATTGGTTCAGTAGCTAATGCAGTTCTTCATGGAATGTTAGATTCCGAGTTTGAAGATTTAGAAGTGTATTCTGAAGTTTTACAGGATGCGGTCTTTGATCTTATGGATGCTGGAAAAGTCAATTTTGCATCCTGCTGCTCGATCACGCTCTCAGAAGAGAAAATGCAACAAGTATTTTCTAACTTTGAAAAATATCGTGACAAATTAATGATGCGTCCGCAAGAGATTTCTAATCATCCTGAAATAATTCGTCGCCTTGGATTAATCTCGATTAATACTGCTTTAGAATTAGATATATACGGAAACGTCAATTCTACTCACGTTTTGGGTACAAAAATGATGAATGGTATTGGTGGTTCTGGTGATTTTGCAAGAAATGCCCGCCTAGCTATCTTCGTTACAAAATCGATTGCGAAAGGTGGTAACATTTCAAGTATTGTTCCTTTCATTTCACATGTAGACCATACGGAACACGATGTAGATGTTATCGTTACTGAACAAGGGTATGCGGACTTAAGAGGACTTGCACCAAGAGAAAGAGTGGAACTCATTATTGAGAATTGCGCACATCCAATGTATCGTGATCAACTACGTGCTTATTACGAAGAAGCAAAAACAAGAGGTGGACAAACGCCTCATGTTTTAGAAAAAGCTTTTTCTTGGCATACGAATTATGCTAAAAATGGAACGATGCTTGAGGCGGTAGTAGAAACTGTATAGAAGTGTAAAAATGATTCTTAATATAATATGTTATAAAGATTGAAGGGGAAATTGTTACCTATAATAAAAATGTATAAAAGAAACCTCTTATTTACGAAAATAAGAGGTTTTTTAAATTACTTTTCGAATCATTTTAATAGTTTACATATCGAAAGTGAGGAGAAAAAGTCATGAAGATAAGAGAAGCTTTCTTAAGTGAAGCAAATGAGTTAAGTGAACTCGCACTACATTCAAAAGCAACTTGGAATTATAGCGAAGAATTTATACTTGCTTGTAAGGAAGATTTAACAATTACAGAAGAGTACATAAAAAATCATTTTGTATATGTTTTAGAAAATGAAAATACGAAGATTGGATTTTTCTCATTTTTGCGTAGTGAAAATGCTCTCGATTTTCTATACATTCATCCTGATTATAAGGGGAAAGGATATGGGGAAAAACTTTGGGGATTTGTCGTAGAAAAAGCTATTGGATTAGAGTTAACGAGTTTTACGATTGATAGTGATCCGAATGCAAAAGGATATTACTTGAAAATGGGAGCAGAGTTAATCGGAGAGACACCATCAAATGTTTTTAAGGATCGTTTACTGCCTCTTTTGAAATATAATGTGTAAAACTATGAATAGTAGGAGAAGCTGAGAATGGATAATGTAAAGAAAAAGCAAATATATGAAGCACTAATAAGATCGTGGTCGATTGAAACAAGCTCAAAATGGACAATTGAAAATCCAGCAAAGGGACAATGTGGTGTTACAGCTTTAGTCGTTCAAGACATATACGGAGGAGAGATTAAAAAAAAGTAAGAGAGATGTGGCACTTTTATAACTTTATAGATGGGCAGAGATTTGATTTTACAGAGACTCAATTCAATGGGAAATTGAATTATATGGATGAAAAATCAAATCGGGAAGAAGCATTTGCAGATACAAATGAAAAACAATATAGCATTTTGAAGGAAAAGATAATGAAAGAATTTAAATTATCTTTTGACTCTTAATCTTTAATAAGTTACTATAATGGTGGTAACTTATTAAAGGGAACTTCATAGAGTTGAAAGGGGAAATACTTTTGAAAACAACTTATGTAAACGCTACAATCGTAACGATGAATGAACAAAATGAAGTGATAGAAAATGGATATATCATTGTAGAAAATGATCAAATTATAGATGTGAATAGTGGAGAATTCGCTAATGGTTTTGAAGTAGATGAAGTAGTTGACATGAAAGGAAAGTGGGTTTTACCAGGGCTTGTTAATACACATACACACGTTGTAATGAGTCTCTTAAGAGGTATTGGTGATGATATGTTATTACAACCATGGCTTGAGACGAGAATTTGGCCACTTGAAAGTCAATTTACTCCAGAACTTGCGGTCGCTAGTACGGAATTAGGATTACTTGAAATGGTGAAAAGTGGTACAACATCATTCTCTGATATGTTTAATCCAATTGGAGTAGATCAAGATGCAATTATGGAAACGGTATCAAGAAGCGGGATGCGAGCTGCTGTTTCAAGAACGTTATTTAGCTTTGGAACGAAAGAGGATGAAAAGAAAGCAATTGAAGAAGCTGAGAAATATGTGAAGCGTTATTATAACGAAAGTGGTATGTTAACTACGATGGTTGCACCACATAGTCCATATACATGTTCCACAGAGCTGTTAGAAGAGTGTGCTCGTATTGCAGTAGAAAATCAAACGATGGTTCATATTCATCTTTCGGAAACAGAGCGTGAAGTACATGATATTGAAGCACAGTACGGAAAACGTCCAGTAGAATATGCAGCAAGTTGTGGATTGTTTAAACGACCAACAGTTATTGCACACGGTGTAGTATTAAATGAATATGAGCGTGCATTTTTAGCAGAACATGATGTTCGAGTAGCTCATAACCCGAATAGTAATTTAAAACTAGGTTCTGGTATAGCGAATGTAAAAGCGATGCTAGAAGCAGGAATGAAAGTAGGAATTGCAACAGATAGTGTGGCGTCTAACAACAATTTAGACATGTTTGAAGAAATGCGCATCGCAACATTATTACAAAAAGGTATTCATCAAGATGCAACAGCATTACCAGTTGAAACAGCACTTACACTTGCGACTAAAGGAGCTGCTGAAGTAATCGGCATGAAACAAACGGGATCGCTTGAGGTTGGAAAGTGTGCTGATTTTATTACGATTGATCCGTCTAATAAACCACATTTACAACCAGCAGATGAAGTGTTATCACATCTTGTGTATGCTGCGAGTGGTAAAGATATAAGTGATGTAATCATTAACGGGAAACGTGTCGTTTGGAATGGCGAATGTAAAACGTTAGATGAAGAGCGTATTATATTTGAAGCAAGTCGTTATAAACGAGGTTTACAAAGATAGGTATTTTCAGGATGTGGAGAAACTCTTCTCCATATCCTGTTTTTGTGTCTGAACCTTTTTTATTAATAAAACAGAAGAGAATGATTTAGAAAAAATCACTAGTTTCAAAAACCCTTCACGTAATAATGATTATTATGAAGGATTTTGATGTTTCTTATTTTTTGTCGCGTTGACCCATTTAATAATGTCCTGGATGACGTATTCAGGAACATTAGCAGGGATTTCATATTCACTAGGAAGACTTAATTCCCCATCACCCTCCGTGAAGAAATGATTCAATTTTGGGTATTCATTGAACTGAACATTCCTGCGGTTTGAAAGCCCTTCCTGCCATTTTGTATATTCATTTTTTACTGTTACTTGATAATCGCGTGCTCCTTGCAGAATCAGTAAAGGCTCTTTTCGTGATCTTGCCTCTTCAACTGGACGCCATCTAGAAACATCATACATAAAATGAGGCGATCCAAAATTGTAGCCAGCTGGAGGATGGTCAGGATTGAAAGTAGGATCTTGGATAAAAGCGAATTGTCTTTTTAGTTCATCGATTACTTCCTTTGACGCCCCTAGGTATTGATTCTGATCAATGGCAATGTCAGTCAATGGGCGTGCAGGTGGTGCGAGTAAGATACTTCCTCTAACAAGTGAGGAAGGTGATTTGCTTAGTATACGCGGCATTGTGCCAGCTCCTAGACTATGTCCAAGAATGAAAATATTATTTGGATCAATGCCTTCCTGCTGCGCTGCTGATTTTGCTGCATATATGGCATCATCTGTAGTATCACGGTCTAACGTAACAGGTTCTGCACTCATCTTTAATGCGTGTTCTAAGGTGCGTTTTTCATAGCGCAACACTGCAATTCCGTTGGACGAAAGGCCTACCGCAAGGTCTCGTAAGATTTTTGTTCCCATATATGTACTATCGCGATCATGGATGCCAGCACCATGAACAAGAACAACTACGGGTACCTTTTCACCAGGCTTATGTTTCGGAACTGTTAATGTGGCTGGTAACGGATAGGTAGAATTTCCAATGACGATTTCACGTTCTTGATAGGAAGCAGGTTGATCATATCTAGGATGCGGGATAATATAAGATTCCGGAGGCGTCCTTACCCCAACCTCATCTACTTTCCCGCCAGGTGTGAATTTAAGGAGTAACGGTATGGTAGTTCCTTTAATAGTTCCTGAAATTTCCACCGTCTGATGGACTAAGTTTCGTTCTTTTATCACGGGGGTTCCCATGCTTTTTATCCCGCTCCAGCCACTTTGTGTCCACCAGTTTTGTAATGTGTTTGCTGTAAACTTGGATTGAAAAGCAGCAGACGTCAACTGAAGTGCCTCTGCATACTTATCTTGCTGGAGATATTCAAAAAATAATGATGTACGCTCCGTTAAAGAGACTCGTTTTTTTTCTACAGATGGTTCCTCATGTGTATCCGCGTGAATAGCTGTTGTAAGCGGAAAAGATGAAATGCCTAAAGAAAAGAGCAGGGTAAAGGAAAGTACTGATTTTTGTATTTTCTTTTTTTTATTCATGTTTTAACCTCCAATATGTGATGGTAAAAAACAGGTATGATAAATTAAGGTTCTGTTGTAACAACGTCTAAATCATTGATATGTTCATCTAAAACCAACAGTTCTGGTTTTGGCGTAATCGCTCTGGTAACTCCTAACCTCTCTTTCTTCCTTCACTTTATATTTTGACTATACGAAACAAAGTTCTCGTTTTTCTTACTTGATCCTTACAAAATCCTTAAGTGTATAAGATTTGTAAAATATCACTTTCTACTTGACCTGAATTCCAAAAAACAAAGTGGCATTGCTGAATGGAGATACGAAGATATCCCAACCAAACTGTACCCTATACGTCTATTAAGTTAGTTATGGGGAAATTTACATGAAACAGAAGAAAAGTTAAAACAGAAAGGGAGGTATGCAATAAGAGATTTTTTATAAACACTTGAGCGAACGGTGCAGATTATACATTCAATCTTTAGCTATCCTTTTAAAAGGATAGCTTTTTTCTTGGACGAATAAATATTCAAAAGAATGTCGCATCTTTCTGTTCATATTTCTGCTATAATATATAACGCTTTATAATATTTTAAATGTAAGGAGAACAACTCATGAAGCGAAAGAAGAGCCATTTAATGGTAATGGCACTTGTTACAACTTTATTATTAACAGCTTGTAATAATAAAGCGAATAAAAGTGACACAGAGGCAAAAAAACAAGTGTTAAATGTAACAGTATCAGAAGAAATTCCTTCTCTTGATACTGCGAAAACGATGGATGGTACATCAGCACACGTTATGCAAAACATATTTGAAGGCTTGTATGTATTAGATGATCAAGATCAGCCTATTCCAGCGGTAGCAAAATCGTTTAAAAGAAGTGAAGATGGTAAAAAATATACATTTGATTTGCGTAAAGATGCAAAATGGTCAAATGGAGACAGTGTGACAGCGAATGATTTTATGTTTGCATGGAAACGTGCAATTAGCCATGAAACAGCGTCTCAATATGCGTCCATGCTCTTTTACGTGAAAAACGCGAAAGAGATCAATAAGGGAACAATGCCTCTTGATGAACTTGGGGTTAAAGTTATAAATGATTATAAGTTAGAAGTAGAACTAGATCAGCCAATTCCTTACTTTTTACAGCTGTTAGCATTACCTATATATTTACCACAGCATGAATCGTTTTTGAAAGAACAAGGGAGCAATTATGGGCTTGAACCTAGTAATCTCATATATAACGGCCCATTTGTATTAGAGAAATGGAAGCATGAACAAGAATTTCAATTGAAGAAAAATGGTGCATATTGGGATGAAAAGAAAGTGAAGTTAGACGAAATAAATTTTCATATTGTAAAAGACACAATGACGGCTGTGAATTTATATGAAGCTGGTGATTTGGACCGAGTACCTATTAATTCACAATTTGTAGACAAGTATAAAGGGAATAAGGAATTACATATGTCAAGTGATCCTGGAATCGCTATGCTACGTTTTAATGAGAAGAATAATACGTTAGCAAATAAGAAAGTTCGTCAATCAATTTTACTCGCGTTAAATAAAGAGGATTTTGTTGCTCACTTTATTAATAACGGAGCAAAACCTGCAAGTGGACTTGTACCAGTTGGTCATATAAATGAAAAGACTGGCAAGGATTTCAGAAAAGAAAACGGAGATCTTTCTTCATATGATTTACAAACTGCGAAAAAAGTTTGGGAAGAAGCGAAAAAAGAACTTGGAGTAGAGCAAGTAAACCTCGAGTTTTTAACGTTTGAACAAGATAACGCAAAACGTATGGCAGAATATATAAAAGGTGATTTAGAAAAGAATTTACAAGGACTCACGATACAAATTAAACAACAGCCATTTAAACAAAAGTTACAGTTAGAACAAAGAGGTGATTACGATATAACTATGGCAAATTGGGGACCTGACTATAAAGACCCAATTAGTTATTTAGAACTATTTACGACGGGTAACCCGAATAATAAAATGAGTTACTCTAATCCTCGTTACGATGAATTAATAAAGAAAGCGAAAAATGAGCTAGTACTAGATTCGGAAAAACGATGGGAAGTGTTGCGAGAAGCTGAGCAAGTCTTATTAGAAGATGCAGCTGTTGCACCGCTTTATCATATTGGTTCAGCTTATGTACAAAAGGATTACGTAAAAGGAATTGAAAAGCATCAATTTGGTGGTGTTTATACTTATAAGAATGCTTATATCACTAATTAATAAATACAAAAAACCTTACTTTTTAAAAGTAAGGTTTTTTACGCATAAATTCTATTAAACTGATTTTAATAAAGCATAAAAATTTGTGTCATAGGGAATATCATCTTGATACATATAATTTTTTAGAACTCCTTCTTTTTCAAAGCCTAGTTTTAATAGCACTTTATTTGAAGCCTCATTTTCAAGAAATACAATTGCCCCAATACGTTTTAAATGAAGGGTGTGAAAACCATATGATATAACTTCAGAAACGGCCTCAGTAGCATATCCATTTCCCCAGCGTTCAGGGAAAAAGGCATAACTTATATTGGCTCGTTTATGCTCAGAAGACCAATCGTGAAAACCAATTGTTCCAATAAGTTCTTTCGTATCTTTTAATTCGATGCCCCATTTTATACCATTTCTTGCATTGTAACTCAATTTGAAATTAGTAAGGATTTGTTTTACTTGATCAACATCCTGTAATGGTTTTTGACCATAATAGCGCAGTACATCAGTATTAGAAAAGCATTTTAATATACCTGGTGCATCTTCTTCGGTAAGTTCTCGTAGAATGAGTCGATCGGTTTTCAATATAGGAAACATGCTTTCACTCCATTTCTTCTGAAACTAGAATGTGTTGTTATTATATAATTTAGTCTGAAAATAAAGATTATTCAAGGTGTAATGAAGTTATTGTCTTGAAATAGACCATAGAATTTATTTTGAAAAGGTGTTGGGATGTGAAGGGGGTCGAAAGTTTTTTTAAAGAGTTTGTAGAGTTAATACAAATAATGAATTGAAAAAGAGTATTCCAAGTTTAATTTGGAATACCCTTTTTCATTACCCTACAAAAGTTTGATACAACAAGAAAATATTTAAAACGATAACAAGTGCAGCGATGATCCATGCGATGAATGTTGTAATACGATGGTTAACGAGTGCACCCATTATTTTTTTATTACTTGTAAACATAATAAGTGGTACTAAAGCAAAAGCAATACCGAATGATAAGACAACTTGACTCATTACGAGAGCGTAAGTTGGATTCACGCCTAAAGCAATAATAACGAGAGGTGGAATCATTGTTATAAATCGGCGTAAATACAACGGAATATGCATGCGAATAAATCCTTGCATAATAATATCACCTGACATCGTACCGACAGAAGAGCTAGATAATCCGGCTGTTAAAAGTCCAATTCCAAATAAAGCAGCTGATGCAGGCCCAACTAAGTTACTGAATTGGTTGAAAGCAACATCAAGATCTTCGACATGCAAGCCGTTTTTAAAGAATAGTGCAGCAGCAACAATTAACATACTCGCATTAATTGCTCCAGCGATAACCATTGCAATAATAATATCAATGAATTCGAAACGAAAAATCTTTTTCTTTTGTTCATCATTTGTTCCGACTACGCGGCGCTGGGTTAAGGCGGAATGTAAATAAATTGCGTGCGGCATTACAGTTGCACCTAAAATTCCTGCTGCTAAAAGAATACTATCTACACCTTGGAATTTTGGAATGAAAAGTCCTGAAAGAAGAGGACTTAATTCCGGTTTTGCGTAAAAGACTTGTACACCAAAAGCAATAACAACGATAAAAATCATTCCTGTTATGATAGCCTCTAATGGACGGAAGCCTCTGCGCTGAAATTCAAGAATAATAAATGATCCAGCAGCTGTAATTAAAGCAGCCGGTAACATCGGAATCCCAAATAATAAATACAATCCGAGTGCGGCTCCAATAAATTCAGCTAAATCAGTCGCCATAATAACGAGTTCGCCTTGTATCCATAAACCAATGGATACAGGTTTCGGAAAGTTTTCTCGAGCAATTTCAGGAAGGTTTCTTCCTGTAGCGATTCCTAATTTAGCCGATAAAGTTTGAATTAATACAGCCATTAAATTAGAAGCGAGTATTACCCAAAGTAATAAATATCCATATTGTGATCCAGCGGCAATATTTGTCGCGAAATTGCCAGGGTCAATATAAGCAACTGATGCGATGAAAGCAGGACCTAAGAATGGTAATAGTCTTTTTAAGCCTTTCGTTTGTCCACTTAATGCTAAATGCGCTGATTGAACAGTTGTACTTTGAGAAGGGACTTGTTCATCTTTTGTTATATCTTTGTTCATAGTAGTTTTCCCCTTTAGAATCTTAACTTGATGAAATTATTGTATTTATTGTTACTTATTATTTCAATACATTTAAATATATTATGTGGCAATTTCATTTGAACATAAAAGTTTCCTTAATGCAAATTATATGACTGTGCGCAAAGAATGGTGTAATGATGCAAAAATATATTGGGAGTTTATGGTCGCTGAATAAAGGAGAAGATAATAAATTAGAGGGTTGTTTTTGAAATTTATGTGAACATACAGCCCATATTACAGCATATTAATTGATGGAAATGAAATTGTATGATATATAATATATTGGGATTGCAACATAACCGTAGTGTTTTGTTCTGTGATCTTGTTTTTATTTCTGTTAACTTATAGAAAAAATTGTAAATAGAAGAAAATAGGCTACGTACAATTTTGTATATATTTTCTTATTATATATGTTTTGATATGAACGTTAACTTATACATGATTTTAAAATTTAGATAGGTGGTAGAGATACATTGGCAACTACAAAACCATATAGAGTATTACTATATTACATGTACACAACAATTGAAAACCCAGAAGAATTCGCTGCAGAGCATTTAGAATTTTGTAATTCACTTGAGTTAAAAGGAAGAATCCTTGTAGCTAAAGAGGGAATTAACGGAACTTGTTCTGGTACTGTAGAGCAAACAGAGAAATACATGGAAGCAATGAACAATGATCCACGTTTTGACGGTATCGTATTTAAAATAGATGAAGAAGAAGGGCATGCATTCAAGAAAATGCACGTACGTCCTCGTCCAGAGTTAGTTACACTTCGTCTAGAAGATGACATTAACCCACACGAAATAACTGGGAAGTATTTAGAGCCAAAAGATTTTTATGAAGCAATGAAACAAGAAGATACAGTTATTATTGATGCACGTAATGATTATGAGTTTGATCTAGGTCACTTCAAAGGTGCGATTAAACCGGATATTGAATCATTCCGTGAATTACCAGACTGGATTAGAGAAAATAAAGAAACACTTGAAGGTAAAAAGATTTTAACTTACTGTACAGGCGGAATTCGCTGTGAGAAATTCTCTGGTTGGTTAGTTCGAGAAGGCTATGAAGATGTAAGTCAGCTTCACGGCGGAATTGTAACGTACGGAAAAGATCCAGAAGTACAAGGTGAGCTATGGGATGGTCAATGTTACGTGTTCGATGAGCGTATCTCTGTACCAGTAAACCAAAAAGAACATGTTATCGTTGGTAAAGACCACTTTACAGGTGAACCTTGTGAACGCTATGTAAACTGTGCAAATCCAGAATGTAACAAGAAAATTTTATGTTCTGAAGAAAACGAAGCGAAATACTTACGCGCATGTTCTCATGAGTGTCGTGTAAGCCCACGTAACCGCTATGTAATACAACATGAATTAACTGAAGAGCAAGTAGCTGCTGCATTAGAGAAGATCGAAGCAGGGAAGTAAGTGGAATTCGTGTAATAAAAAAAGGTACTTCAAACTTTATGTTGGAGTACCCTTTTTATATTGTCCGGTTCAGCCTTTTGTCGGTTTCTGTCGGTAAGTCGATATATCCGAAAAATCGCTGATAAAAATTTCATTTACTGTAGCGTACCACGTATTTCAATGTAAAAACAATCTTCTTTACTTCGAACCATCTTTCTCTCTCACAGCAGACAGCACAGTTTGTTTTACCCATGCTTTTCTTCTTCGATGCTGTACACCCCATTGATATAACCCTTGCGCACCTAAAATAAGTGAAATGACTATACCGCTAATTGCTATTAAAAGCGCGAAAAATTCAAGGGGCGAAGATATTTTGTTTGAATCGGTGTTTCTTAAAAGATCAATCATAGTAAAGCCTAACATTTGGCCTACTACAGAGTAGAGGGTTAAAATTAATAATAAAAGGCTATCTTTTTTTGAAGCGACGTTTTCTTGATATTTAAATAAACTATCAAGGTTTTGTTTCGCGTTTGCATATAAAATCTCAATATTAAATAGCTTTCTTAAGCGGAAGAAAATATCTTCACTTTGTGATTGAGATACTAACTCTAACGAAAAATAATTAGCTGTAAACGAATTAATCGAATAAATTAATTTCTCTATTTCATTTGTATCTTGTTCAATATTTAGTTCAGCATAAGCGTTTGCCATTTTTAATAAAACGATTTTATGAAATAAATTTAATAATAAAGCGTAATAAAATTCCCCGTACATTTGACTCGCAAGTTTAGTAAATTCACTTTCTCCCTCATTTGTTACACATGTGAATATATGTTCTTCCATTATGAAATAGCGATTTGGAGCCCATCTCTGGTAAGCGTGTTGTTTTAAATAATTATGAATATAAGGAAGGTTATTTGCACTTACATAAGCTTTGCCATCACTTGTTAATCCGGAAAGACTAGAAGTGCGATAAACATCGACTTCATTTAGTTCTATATCTGCTTTTATAGATAATAAAGTTTGAACGTACATTCTTTGGTCTTCAAAGAAAGGAAAGGTTTGAAAGTAAGAGCTTCTTAATCTCTTCTTCTCAAAGAAATCTGTTACGCCATGAAATAAATAACCAAAAATGAATCTTTCCACTTGGGAATACTTTTTTCCATTACATTCAATACAAATCGTTTCGTTTGTATCATTTCTAGTTTCAAGTACACGGAAGTGGGCAGCGAATTCAATCGCTTCTGATAATGTCATGTTTGGAGCGGTTTCTACTTCTGTCCGAATGGTTAAGAAGCCAAGCTCATAAGGGCAAAGTGTTACATCAATAGAATGAATCTTGAATGGAACGGAAATAAGATTTGTTGTTAAATGTCCAGTTAAGTTAAGGTCTTTAGAATAGCGTTGCAACCCTTTTTGATGCTCGGAATGAGGAAAGAGAATTTTATTTGTAAAGGAAAGATAGTATGCTTCCATATTTTGATGTGAAACTTGAAACTTTCCGTAGTATGTATTTTCATTTTCAAGATGGTCGAGTCGAAAAGGGCGAAAATCATTTTTCTGTAAGAAAGGGAACATATTTTGTTCATACCCAGTTTTAAAAGAAAACGGGAATATAAATTGAAATATAGCTGTTGTTACATCTTTTTCTTCGATTGTTTGTATTGCCTCCATTTACATTGTTTCCTTTCCATATATGCTATAAAAACAACATGCCCAAATTTATTTGAAAATAACCACTGTTTTATACTCGAGTAAGAATGAAAATTCAGCTTATTTAGTAGGGGACATGTATAATGTTATGTATACTAAAAGTTATAAATTTGTATTTTGAAAAGGGGGATGTTGTATGCGGATTTTAGTATTAGGAGCTGGTGGCGTCGGAGGCTTTTTTGGTGGCCGATTAGTTGAAAAGGGAGAAGATGTTACGTTTCTTGTTCGTAGTAAACGGAAAAAACAATTAGAGGAAAGAGGACTTGTAATCCGAAGTGTTAATGGGGATTTTTCCTTCCAACCGAAATTAATAACGAAAGAAGATAGAACTTCTCCATTTGATGTTATTTTATTTTCAACAAAAGCGTATCACTTAAACGAGGCAATTCAAGATTTGAAGCCATTTGTAGGTGAAAATACTGTAATCATTCCATTGTTAAATGGTATCGCTCATTTATCATTATTACAAAAGGAATTCGGTGAGGAAAAAGTAATTGGCGGTTTATGCTTTATCGAGACGACGTTAAACGATCAAGGAGAAATTGAACAAACTAGCGCTGCCAACAGACTTGTGTTTGGAGAAATTAAGTCTCAAGATTCAGAGAGAATAAAGCATATTTCTAAAGCATTTGCAGGTACGAAATCTAGTTTTGTTTTAAGTGAAAATATTACGCAAGATATGTGGCATAAATATTTATTTATTACTGTAATGTCAGGTGTGACAACATTAATGCGTGCACCAATAGGACCGATCCGTGAAAGTGAAGGTGGACACGATTTTATCCAAAACTTATTTGAAGAATGTGTGCAAATTATGAGATATATTGGGGCACCAGTTAAGGATGATATTACCGAGGAACATATGAAAACGATTGATAAAATTTCATATGATATGAAGTCATCGATGCAGCGGGATATGGAAAAAGGTTCGTCTGTTGAAGGGAAGCACTTACAAGGATATTTACTAGATGTAGCAGAACAATTTTCTATAGAAGCACCATTATTAGGAGCAGTATATCAAAATTTGAAAGTGTATGAAGAAATGAGCTTTAACAGATCAGCAATAGAATTGGATGTATGAAAAAATAAAAAAGAAAGCAATATATAAGTGTATTGCTTTCTTTTTTGTGACAAATTATTTATTTCTTTTCGTTCTATCTGTCAAATTTATTTCCTGTTCACGTTTACTATACAATTGATTAATTTCATTTGCTAATGCATCTAAATAGGAATCGGAAAAAATGGGCTTTTTTTCTTTAGACATATGGGTCTCCTTTATCGATTTTTTAGTATTCATTATGTATATTTATCGGCGGATTATGCGCAATCATTTTAATTTTTTCTTTTTAAAAATTTTTGTTTACATTTTGAAAATAAAGGAGTATTATAATCCACAGTTTCAATTTTCTAAATCGCTGAAACCGCATGGTACGGGGGACCCGTTCTTATGGATTAGTTCTTAATCCAATGGGGTGAATCCTTGAAAAAGGTAGGGCTACTCATAGGTCCGAATCCGACAGCTAACCTCGTAAGCGTTATATTGAGAAGGAAGGTGGAGCTTGTGCGACAAAAAAGATAATGTCTACAAGTCTATTTCGCTATGGCTTGTAGACATTTTTTGTTTTCTGAAGAAATAGTTTGCTGGCTATAACAAGCAGAATCGTTCGTACAAAATTATTGGAGAGTGGACAGCTGTGGTTTCATCTATTAAAAGGTTTTTAATTGGAAGGCCGTTAAAATCAACTGAGTTAGGAGAGCAAAAGCTTAATAAAACGAAGGCGCTAGCCATTCTATCTTCTGACGCATTGTCATCAGTTGCATATGGTCCAGAGCAAATATTAATTGCATTAGCAGGTCTTGGAGCAGTAGCTTATTGGTATTCAATTCCGATAGCTGTTGGGGTATTAGTATTATTGACAGCCCTTATTTTATCTTATCGCCAAATTATTTTTGCTTATCCGCATGGCGGGGGCGCATATGTTGTATCAAAAGAAAATTTAGGGATGAATCCAGGCTTAATTGCTGGAGGATCTTTATTAGTCGATTATATTTTAACAGTTGCAGTAAGTGTGTCTGCAGGTACAGATGCGCTCACATCTGCTTTTCCTAGTTTACATGCACATAATGTAATCATTGCGATTATATTTGTTATATTTATTACCATCTTAAATTTAAGAGGCGTAACGGAATCAGCTTCCGTTTTAGCATATCCGGTTTATTTATTCGTTTTAGCACTATTTATATTAATTGGTGTAGGGATATACAATATTTTAACGGGTCACGTGTCACCGACTTTACACACGCCGATTGGAACACCAGTTGCAGGAATTAGTTTGTTCTTACTGTTACGAGCATTTGCATCGGGTAGTTCGGCTTTAACAGGAGTTGAGGCGATCTCTAACGCAATTCCAAACTTTAAAGATCCTGCACCTAACAATGCAGCGAAAACATTGCTGGCAATGGGAGCATTACTTGCAGTGTTATTTTCAGGGATTGTTTTCTTAGCTTATTA
Source organism: Bacillus sp. SH5-2 (assembly GCF_008368905.1). Lineage (NCBI taxonomy): Bacteria > Bacillati > Bacillota > Bacilli > Caryophanales > Bacillaceae > Bacillus > Bacillus sp. SH5-2. The sequence continues at coordinate 10,061 of NZ_QOSD01000016.1, read as the reverse complement.
TTACGGAATTTCTCCAAGTAAAGAAGTAACAGTTGTTTCACAAATTGCTGAACAAACATTTGGACGTAATTTCATGTACTATTTCATACAAGGTACAACAGCTTTAATATTAATCCTTGCTGCTAACACAGGATATTCTGCATTTCCGTTATTAGCAGTAAACCTTGCAAAAGACAAATTTATACCGAGAATGTTTACGATTAGAGGAGATCGCCTAGGTTACTCAAACGGAATTATTATACTTGGAATCGCATCGATTATTTTAATTGTAGCTTTCCAAGGGCAAACAGAGCATTTAATTCCGTTATACGCAGTCGGTGTATTTATTCCATTTACCCTTTCTCAAACGGGTATGGTATTAAAATGGCTTCGTGAAAAACCTGAAGGATGGGCTTTGAGATTAACGGTTAATTTAATTGGAGCAGTTATTAGTTTTATCGTAATGAGTATGTTCTTTTTAACTAAATTCGCACAAGTTTGGTCAATCCTTATTTTCTTACCTGTCATTATCTTCTTGTTCCACCGAATTAAGAAGCATTATGATGCAGTAGGAGACCAACTAAGTTTAAAAACTTGTGAACGGATTGTTCCGATTGAAGGAAATGTAATTGTCGTTCCTGTAGCTGGTATGACACATGTAGTAGAAAATTCATTGAACTATGCGAAGTCTCTTTCTGCAGATCAAGTAATCGCGGTATATGTTGCTTTTGATAGAGAAGAGGAAAAGAAATTTGAAGAGAAATGGAAGAAGTGGCAACCTGAAGTAAGACTTGTTACATTACATTCTCATTATAGAAGTATTATTCAGCCGCTAACTAAGTTTATTGATACAGTACAATATAAAGCGAGCGAATCAAATTATCGAGTTACTGTCGTTATACCACAGTTCATTCCGAAAAAAGGTTGGCATAACATTCTTCATAATCAATCTAGTTTACTCATTCGTGCGTATTTACTCTATAAGCGAAATGTTGTTATTACGACAGTTCCATATCATTTGAAAAAGTAAGAAGGTTTTTAGGGATAGCTTCAAGAAATTGAAGCTATCCTTTTTGTGTATACACTATGCATAATTGCATACGAGTTAAAAAAATATATCAATATAATTTTTATATCTATGAGTAAGTAGAGGTTTTTCTTGTGATATATGGATATTTCAATTGAAAAAGTGAAGCGGATTATATTTTGAAATAAAGACATGAAAGCTTGAAAATAAAGGGGATGAAAATACTTCTTTACGTTATATAAATAGCTGTGTTTAAATGACCTTACAGTACAAAACTTACATGAAAACAAAACGAAATTTCATACGTCTGTACAAAAAATATTTTGAAATGAATAATATTTATTTGTAATAAATTCATTGTATGAATGTGGAATTTGTAGTGAAAGAGAAATTTTATACAATATTATTCATACTAACCACATATGAAAAGTTATGAAACGTTTTATCACAATATGTAAGTACTGTAGCAATAAAAGTTGGGAGAGATGGTTCGTACGTGAATCACGGTGAGAGAGTTCTCTATTTTAACCATCTCAAACTATGTGCAAGAAAATAGAATAATAAAATGCGATAGTAATAGTTGCTAATACATAGGAGGAGTTAAAGTGAAAAAGACTTTAATTACAGGGTTATTGGTTACAGCGGTATCTACGAATTGTTTTATTCCTGTAAGCGCTTACGCTGAGGAGGGGCAAACAGAAGTGAAAACAGTATATGCACAAAATGTAATTGCTCCAAATACATTATCTAATTCAATTAGAATGTTAGGATCACAGTCACCACTTATACAAGCATACGGATTAGTTATTTTACAACAGCCAGATATTAAGGTAAACGCGATGAGTAGTTTGACGAATCATCAAAAGTTTGCAAAGGCAAATGTAAGAGAGTGGATTGATGAATATAATCCGAAGTTAATTGACTTAAATCAAGAGATGATGAGATATAGTACTAGATTTAATAGTTATTATAGTAAGCTCTATGAACTAGCAGGAAACATAAATGAAGATGAACAGGCAAAAGCAGATTTTACAGGCGCATATGGAAAATTACAATTGCAAGTACAAAGCATCCAAGAGAGTATGGAGCAAGATTTATTAGAGTTAAATCGATTTAAAACGGTATTAGACAAAGATAGTAGCAACTTATCAATTAAAGCTGATGAAACAATAAAAACACTACAAGGATCAAGTGGAGATATTGTGAAATTAAGAGAAGATATTAAAAGAATTCAAGGGGAAATTCAAGCTGAATTAACGACTATTTTGAATAGACCTCAAGAAATCATTAAAGGTTCCATTAATATCGGTAAACAAGTATTTACAATTACAAATCAAACTGCGCAGACGAAAACAATTGATTTTGTTTCTATCGGTACTTTAAGTAATGAAATTGTAAATGCTGAAGATAGCCAAACGAGAGAAGCAGCTCTTCGCATTCAGCAAAAGCAAAAAGAGCTACTACCACTTATTCAAAAGTTATCACAAACTGAAGCTGAGGCGACACAAATTACATTCGTTGAAGATCAAGTGAATAGCTTTACAGAACTAATCGATCGTCAAATTACAACATTAGAAACGTTATTAACGGATTGGAAAGTTTTAAACAATAATATGATCCAAATTCAAAAGAATGTTGAAGAAGGCACATATACAGACAGTAGTTTACTTCAAAAACATTTCAATCAAATTAAAAAAGTAACTGATGAAATGAATAAACAAACAAATCAATTTGAAGATTACGTTACAAACGTTGAAGTACATTAAACAGAAAAATAATTAGCGATATAGGGAGAGAAGAAAAATGACAAAAAAACCTTATAAAGTAATGGCTCTATCAGCACTTATGGCAGTATTTGCAGCAGGAAACATTATGCCAGCCCATACGTATGCAGCTGAAAGTACAGTGAAACAAGCTCCAGTTCATGCGGTAGCAAAAGCTTATAATGACTATGAAGAATACTCATTAGGACCAGAAGGCCTAAAAGATGCAATGGAAAGAACAGGTTCAAACGCTTTAGTAATGGATCTGTACGCTTTAACAATTATTAAACAAGGTAATGTTAACTTTGGAAATGTATCGACTGTCGATGCAGCTTTGAAAGGTAAAGTGATTCAGCATCAAGATACAGCTAGAGGAAATGCGAAGCAATGGTTAGATGTATTGAAACCACAGCTTATTTCAACAAATCAAAATATTATTAACTACAATACGAAGTTCCAAAACTATTATGATACGTTAGTTGCTGCGGTAGATGCAAAAGATAAAGCGACTCTTACGAAAGGGTTAACTAGATTATCAAGTAGTATTAATGAAAATAAAGCACAAGTAGACCAATTAGTAGAAGACTTGAAGAAATTCCGAAATAAAATGACGTCGGATACGCAAAACTTCAAGGGTGATGCAAATCAAATTACATCTATTTTAGCTAGTCAAGATGCAGGGATCCCGCTTCTGCAAAATCAAATTACAACGTACAATGAAGCAATTAGTAAATATAATGCAATTATTATCGGTTCATCAGTTGCGACAGCTCTAGGGCCAATTGCAATTATCGGCGGTGCTGTTGTAATTGCGACAGGTGCAGGAACACCGCTAGGAGTCGCATTAATTGCAGGCGGAGCAGCAGCAGTAGGCGGTGGTACGGCTGGAATCGTATTAGCGAAGAAAGAGCTTGATAATGCACAAGCTGAAATTCAAAAAATCACTGGACAAATTACAACTGCTCAATTAGAGGTAGCGGGATTAACAAACATTAAGACACAAACTGAGTATTTAACAAATACAATTGATACTGCAATTACAGCGTTGCAAAACATTTCAAACCAATGGTATACAATGGGATCAAAATACAATTCCTTACTTCAAAATGTAGATGCAATTAGTCCAAACGATCTTGTTTTCATTAAAGAAGATTTAAACATTGCAAAAGATAGCTGGAAAAACATTAAAGACTATGCAGAAAAGATTTATGCTGAAGATATTAAAGTAGTAGATACGAAAAAAGCATAATAACAATGAAACTGTTATAGCATTATGCATAGATAAAAGGTATTTAAATAATAGAGAGCTCCTGTTCAGTAGTGAGCAGGAGCTTTTTATATCCTTATAAAGAAAATAGGTGATAAGTATGCGCAATAATTTCTATAAAAAATGTCTTTTAACGCTAATGATTGCTGGGGTGGCAACGAGTAATGCGTTTCCGTTACATCCATTTGCAGCAGAACAAAATGTGAAGGTGTTACAAGAAAATGCCAAAAATTATTCTCTCGGACCAGCAGGATTCCAAGATGTAATGGCGCAAACGACATCGAGCATATTCGCAATGGATTCATATGCAAAATTAATTCAAAATCAACAAGAGACTGATTTGAGCAAAATAAGTTCGATTAATAGTGAGTTTAAAGGGAATATGATTCAGCATCAAAGAGATGCAAAAATTAATGCGGCATATTGGTTAAATTATATGAAGCCTCAAATTATGAAAACGGATCAAAATATTATTGATTACAATAATACTTTTCAAGCGTATTATAATGACATGTTAATAGCGATTGATCAAAAGGATAGTGTAAAGTTAAAAGCGGATTTAGAAAAATTGTATGCGGATATTGTAAAGAATCAAAATGAAGTAGATGTATTATTAGGGGATTTGAAAGCTTTTCGCGATAGAATGGCGAAAGACACAAATAGCTTTAAAGAGGATACAAATCAATTAACAGCGATTTTAGCAAGTACGAATGCGGGCATTCCGGCTCTAGAGCAACAAATCAATACATATAATGATTCGATCAAAAAGAGTAATGATATGGTCATTGCTGGTGGTGTACTTTGCGTAGCATTAATAACATGTCTTGCTGGCGGACCGATGATTGCGATTGCGAAAAAAGATATTGCAAATGCAGAACGAGAAATCGCCAATTTAAAGGATAGAATTTCTGGAGCACAAGCAGAAGTCGCAATTTTGACAGATGTAAAAAATAAAACAACAAATATGACTGAAACGATTGATGCAGCAATCACAGCATTGCAAAATATATCAAATCAATGGTATACAGTAGGTGCAAAATATAATAATTTACTACAAAACGTAAAAGGAATTAGTCCGGAAGAATTTACGTTTATAAAAGAAGATTTACATACAGCGAAAGATAGCTGGAAAGACGTAAAAGATTATACAGAAAAATTGCATGAAGGCGTGGCGAAGTAAACAGTGGACTAGTTCTGCTGTTTATTTTTTTATCCTTTTTTTGTGAGATTTGAACTTATAATTTGATAAATAAATTTTCCATGTGTTTTATCAATGTGGCTTTTGGATAATGTTTAGCCAAATTGATACTAATAACCTAGATAAACTTATGATTAAGCTTTTAATATTTAATGTTTTAATGAAAAAAGTTATACTGTAAGCAAAACTAAAAATTGGAAAGGAAATACTAGAACATGGAAAATTATTTATTATTTATCCTTACAGCAATGCTAATCATAATGATGCCTGGTCCCGGTTTTGCACTAGTTACAAAAAATACTATCTCACATGGTAAAAATGGTGGGATAAAGACCGTCTTAGGAACGGTATCTGGAATGATGATTCATACAATAATGGCTACGTTAGGACTCTCTGCCATCCTAATGAAATTTGCTATGTTATTTACATTTATAAAATATGCTGGGGCTTTTTATTTAATTTACTTAGCTGTAAAGTCAATTAAAAGTGCCTTTTCTAAAAAAGAGGACATGTCAGGTACAATGGAAATGAACTCTAAGGATATTGGAACGATTAAAAGCTTTAGACAAGGATTTACTACGGCAATTTTAAACCCAAAAACGGCTGTATTTTTCCTAAGTTTTTTACCTCAATTTATTGTGAGTAATCAAAGTCATTTCTTCCAATTTCTTTTGTTAGGACTCACCTTTACGACTTTGACCGCAATATGGTACTTGCTTTATATCTCGCTAATACGCCAATTAAGAACTTTTTTAAGAAAAGAACGAGTGAACCGTACAATGGAGGGTATTACGGGCGCAGTATTATTAGTATTTGGAGTTAGGTTGTTTTTCCAAAAATAAAGATGTATAAGAAAAGAGAAATAAATAATGGCGGTTATTTTTCTTTTTTTTTTTTCTAAAGCTACTATTTTATAATTGATTTTACATCTTCATACCAATTTTCTTATCTCAGGGTATTTGCTTTTCTTAGTTTGATTGTGATGTGGTGGGCCCCCATCGCCATCAAGTTAAGACTGCATTACGAATTTTTCAGGAGAGTTTTTTTACTTTTTATAGGGGATCAATGTAGATTATTTAAAAACTCTCATACGAAATAAACCCTAATGGGTTTTGTCTTTTTTCAATTAGGCAGCTAGATCTTCAGATATGGCACAATTATAAATGACACCTAATATATCAAAGACTGTTTTTTTCTCGTATCGATGAGATTTTCGTCCGTTGCGCTGTAGGAGGTTAAACAGACGAAGGAGAATCTTTGATAATTCTTGGGTGTCTTTTTGTATGGATCGAAACAGAAGAGAAAAATAATCTTTAATCATATATATAGCTTTATATTCACTTAGCTCTTGTTTCCTCTTCATAAGAAGTAGCTTCCGCATTAGAAACATAATAGAGGAACAGAGTAGGATGGCAATCAATTGCCCATACAAATGGCATTCCAATCGTTCTCGTTTTATCTTTTTACAATGATGGATGTGAAAGAATGATTTCCACGTTTTAAATAAAATTTCGATTTGCCAGCGTAAAGAATACCAATCATGTACTTGTCCCTTGGGGACAATATCTGTAGGGGTGTTTGTCATATATACATTGATACCACTGAGTCGTTTACTACGAGGAGAATACTTTATTCCTTTCTTTTTTTCTCTTACAGTTTGATCTTGTAATCGTTTTCGTTGCTGTTCTTTTGTTAATCGATGAACAATTACACGAGCTGATACTTTATCGATCATTCCTACATAAGCATCAGCTATTTCATATGTTTGTCCTGGCTGAAGAGAGTTCATTAAGACCTCCATATCTATCTGTATATACTCCGTGCCTTTCTTGATTCTTCCGTCTTGAAAATAATCAGGGTTAGGATTTTTTTGATAAATACGTGTATTTGACTTGATACGCGAGATATATTAAGCCCTTTTATCTTGTATATGTTGAAGATCTTTTAAATGAAAATAACCTAAATCTCGGATGCATAAATCATTTGCTGTTACAGTCGGGACACACAAAGAACCGTAGGTTCGATCATGTTGTTTACCTGGACCTGTATGAATATGTAGGAACTGTCCGCTTAACAGATCATACTCAAGTTGAATTTTCATCCCAACTGTATGACTGCACCCTCCTGCACCTGGATAAACGAATGAAAAGATATCTGGAAGTTGAAATGCGGTGGAATCCAGAATCCGAATACGCTTGAAAACAGAACTGTATGGAGAAGAAATCGGTATAAATGAGGCTAATTTTTGCTTTAGAAGTTTTGCTAATATGTGTTGTAAAAATTGGACGGCTGCTTTATTAAATCGTTGATTTAGCCCCTCAGGACTAATGAGAACTTCCGTTGATGCTTCTAAACAGCTAGATAGCTGAGTTAAAGAAGTCGTAGCGACATTTTGACTCATCCATACACATAAAGCAACTAAATCTTTTGCTTGGTACTTACTTGTTCGTTGTACAAAGCCAACATCTCTAGCAAGATTTCCTAAGATATTAGGGGATAAAAAGCTTTGAACTTCTTGAGCAAATAGTTGTAATTCATCAGATACAGAAATAGACATACAAAAACTCCATCCTTTCTATATATTTCTATGAAAAGAATAGCTTATTTTCATTGTTTTTGTGATTAATTTCTTTAATTTTAAGAAAATTTATTCATAATCCTAAAATATGGTTGACAATTAAGGATTACATTTGTAATATCGCTTTATAGATCACAAATGTAATCCAAGGGAGGAATTCTACATAATGAAAGAATTACCTAAAATCTCTGACGCTGAGTTGGAAATCATGAAAGTTCTTTGGTCAAAATCTCCTCAAACAGCAAATGAAATGATCGAGTCTCTTCAGATAACAACGGATTGGAAACCTAAAACAATTCGAACGCTTATTAATCGATTAGTACAAAAAGAAGCTGTTTCTTACCATCAAGACAAAGGTCGTATGTATTCGTATTATCCTTTAGTGTCGCAAGATAGTTATCTACAAGTAGAAACAAAATCTCTACTCAAGCGCTTCTACGGTGCGGCATTTAAACCTTTATTTGTGAATTTTTTAAAAGAAGAAAAGCTATCTCCAGAAGATATCAACGAACTTAAACGTATTCTGGACGAGAAGACTGAGGGGAATCAAAGGAAGGATAGATAATAATGATAGATATCTTTGCAAACGTCTATTTACCTAGCTTTTTTGATTGGTTGATAGAAACCTCAATTATGGCCAGTATAGTAGTTGGTTTAATCCTATGTGTCAAAATCTTACTTAGGAGTAAGTTAACCCCACGATGGCAGTATATGTTATGGATGATATTAATTATAAGACTTTTATTACCATGGTCACCAGATAGTTCTTACAGCATCTATTCTCTCCTTTCTGACAACAATGGAACTGCTGTTACCTTTCACCAAGATCCTGTAGCTGTTTCTTCTGCAAAAGAAAGTATGCAAGAAAAAACATATATAGGCGACACCATAAAAGAGAATACCTACACACCTAGTTCAACACAACAAGACGAAGAAAGTAAGAAACAAACATACAGTAATCAAAATCAAAATGATGATACATTTTCATTTTATACAACCGTTTTATATATTTGGCTTGCCGGGGTTATCATTCTAACTTTTGCAACTGTCATTATGAATTGGCTTATGCATGGCTTACTCATTTTAAATTGGTTTAATCCGATTCTTTGGTACGCCTACTCATGCATGCGGGAAGATCAAGAATTGGCATGCGATGCACTTGCTCTTACATTTATAGATTCAGAGGAACAAATTGCATATGGTCATACCATTATTAGTCTTTTAGAACACTACTCAAGTTATTATCAAGTACCAAGCCTAGCGAATTTAAGTAGAAATAAAAGAACGTTGAAAAGGAGAATTCTTATGATTAAAAAATTCCAAAAGAAATCGTATCGTTGGTCTGCACTCGGAGTTGTGGCGGTCATTGCTGTTTCATCTCTATCCTTACTAAATGCACAGGCAGAAGAACCGAAAGGAAATTCAAAAGAAAATATACCAACTGTTAATGCGAAAGATACGGCATCAGAATCCATTTCTATAATTATAGAAAAATTGGTGGGTACGCCAGACAAGGCAATGGAAGACTGGGGAATGTCAAAAGAAAGGTATGAAACAATGACTGAGGAACTCTCTGCAGCTAAAAAATATTTGACGAAAGAAGAATTTAAACAGCTCGTAGAATTGAGACAGGATGACCTTTCTATTCAGAAAAAGGCAATGGTTCAAGTAGGAGATAGAAAGCGGTACAAACGCGAACTTTTAAGTCAAGAAGACGATCAAAAATTAACAGAAAATTCGAATAAGTAAAATCCTCTTTGGGAAAAATCAGGAAACATTTTACATTTACTGTGAAGGAAGCACAAAAATTAGTTGATTTTCCAATTAAAAAACCAACTTATGTAGCGAAAGGCTATGAACTAAAGAAGGAAGAAGTTGAAACAGAAATTACAACGAAAAAGCTGAATCCTATTATTCAATCAGAATATAGAGCCGAGGAGTTTGGCTATACAATTTATCAATCCGCCATTTTAGAAAAAGGAAAAAATCCTGGAATTATAGAACCAGGAGAAGATCCATTTTATGAGGGGATTAATGACAATGACAAGATAGAAAATTATGAATTGGAGGGTGCGCAATTCACCTTTGCTAAGATGACTGGAAGTAATGGAAAGCGCATGAAAATGATTATTCCTGCAAAAGGAAAGGACAATGCCTATCAAGTTGTAATTATCGATGATGTTTTAGATAAAGCTGAATTAGAAAAGATTATGCTTTCCATGCTGAATTAAAAAATAGAGTTCTTAAGA
>NZ_QOSD01000015.1:0-89396 GCF_008368905.1 Bacillus sp. SH5-2 | reverse complement strand
CTAAGTGGGGGAGTGTTCATTCAATAAAGTGTTTCTGTTTATGACTTTTGAATTGTTTTGGGCTATGTGGAAAACTGATTTTAAAATAGTATAAAGTTTGACATAAAATAATGCGTTCTATAATATATATGCTATAGCATATATCGTAAGTTATTTGGAGGTGACATATGGACTTATATGATTTAACAGGATGTCTTGATCATCGTATTGATGTGAAATTAACAAATTATATAAGGTAAGTTATTAATCACATATTCCTTATATAATTTATCGTTTATATGCTATAGCATATAAGTGTCATCTCATAACTTGTAACGGCAAAAATTTAAATAATACAGTAGATATATTATGAAATGAGGAGATTTTAGTTATGGAAAAATTTATATTAGCGTTTGATAGAGAACTTGTAATTGCAGAAAGAAAAGATTCAACATGGAGTGTCCATTCGCAGTTTGTAGGTGCTAATCCAGTTGCGTTAGCTTCAGATCCATACGACCAAGAAAGAATATATTGTGGTACTTTTGATAGGGGATTATGGAGAAGTAAAGATGGAGGAAGTTCATGGGAAGCAATTGGGACTTTACCTTCCTTTGGTGAAGTGTTCCCAGCTAATGCTATTCATATGAGATCTATTACAGCAGTTTCTGTATCTCCAGCGAAGGGCGATGACGGTAACGGGATTGTATATGTAGGAACTGAACCGAGTGCCATGTTCGTATCCAAAAATGGAGGAGACAGTTTTGAATTGCTAACGGATTATCGACAAATGCCATCTTATTCATCATGGTTCTTTCCTCAAAGAACATATACGCACCACGTAAAACATATTGAAATTGATGCTAATAATCCAGAAACTTTATATACAACGATTGAGGTTGGAGGATTAATTAAAAGTGTAGATGGCGGTATGACGTGGACTGAGGAAAAAGAGGGGAACTACCCTCAAGATATTCACGTTCTTAAATCGCATCGCAATGCCCCAAATCGTTTATATGGGGTGTTAGGTGATTCATTCTTGAAAGAACCAGGTCAAGAATATGCGGAGAGTAATGATGGAGGTAAGACTTGGAACTATATGTGTAGTGGGCTAAAGCATCATTACGCATATCAAATGGCAGTTAACCCAAATGATCCGGAAAATATTATTATCGCGACATCTTCAAATCCACACGTAGCGCATGATTACAATAATGGAAATTGTGAATCATTTATTTATAAGAAAGAAAAAGATCAGCCTTGGGCAGAAATGAATGCAGGTTTACCAACTCCTAAAGGCACAATCATACCAGTATTAAAGGCAACAAGTGATGGAACGTTCTATCTGTTTAGCAATAAAGGAGTTTATCAGTCAGTAGATGGTGGTTCAAATTGGACATCATTAGAGATTCCTTGGGAGAATAGATTAATGGAACAACATCCTTATGAGATGTTAATTATTAAATAAGTGACGAGTATAATTTTTACAACTATTCATTAAGTATGGTTATTTGAATTTAATTTGAAAATGTAAAAAGCTAGGTAATGCGTTATTCGTGTTACCTGGCTTTTTTGACAATCAATTTAAGGTTAGTTTCATATTTGTGTAAATATGAAACAAGCAGGATACATGAATAGAGAATGGGTAAAATAGTACCGAATGATGACTAGATTTTATGAATGATGTTATAAGGCTTTTTTAGGGAAAACGAAGGAAGCAGTGTGTTTAGATTTAGAATGACTGGCAATGGGTGTTAGGAAGTTCAATGATTCAAAAATGAACTCATTTAAACGCATATTATCTTCGAGATGTATCATTTTGAAGAATATTAAAACTCAGGAGGAAATGAATTATGACAAAAGATTTCTATACTGCACTGAAAGAAAGACGTACTTACTATGGCATTAATAAAGAGGTACAAGTATCGGATGAAAAAATTAAAGAAATTGTGGAGTTTGCTGTGAAATATACTCCATCCGCTTTCAATTCTCAAACTGCGCGATTAGTTGTATTATTTGGTGAAGCTCATAATAAATTATGGGATATTACAACTGAAACATTAAGAAAAGTAGTTGGAGATGGAGATTTTTCAGGAACGCAACAAAAAATGGATTCCTTTAAAGCTGGTTATGGAACAGTACTATTCTTTGAAGATGAGGCTATCGTTAAATCGCTTCAAGAAAAATTTGCTGCATATGCTGAAAACTTCCCAATTTGGTCACACCAAGCATCAGGTATGCACCAATTAGTCGTGTGGACAGGTTTAGAAGCAGAGGGGCTAGGGGCATCTTTACAACATTATAATCCATTAATTGATGATGAGGTAAAACAAGAATGGAATGTTCCTGCTAATTGGAAACTAATTGCACAAATGCCATTTGGTAATCCAACAGCTGCACCAGGAGAAAAAGAATTCCAACCGCTTGAAGAGCGTGTGAAATTTCATAAGTAATAAACGTTATCCATAAGGAATGAGTGAAAAAATTCTAGTTATGAATACGATCACAAGTGTAACAATATGTATATTTAAAAAAACACGAAGACTTTAAAGTCTTCGTGTTTTTTGATTCATGTTTGAAAGTGATAAAGGAGTATAATGGTTTTTAGTTAATTAGGATAAAAATAATCCTATAACTGTATTTAAGAATGTGTGATTTTACAACCTTTTCTATGATAGAAAAGGATACTACGTTAGTAAATATAAAGGGTTAGAAATTATGGTTTATAGGTTACTTTTTTGTTCCTATGGAACTTTAAAGTGCGTAATTTTCTTTATAGTTAATATATATCATAATGGTATTTACTAGTTGGTTTTAGCTTTACTCTGCTGTTGATGTGATTTTTTTACATTACAATGATTAGAATCAGAATTATCGAGTAGATCTAAATGATGATAATTCCAATCTTTAATTCAGTACAGAGTGAAATAGCTACATAATTTTCGTTTATACTCTTTTGAGAAAAGAGTGGATCTGCTTATTTTCTGTTAAAGATAAGAGAAATGAACCACAATATAAACGTAATTATTTATTCCAACGTAAGTCAATCATGTAGCACATGAATTTGGAGGGATCTATATGCATATGCAATTAAAAGGAAAAACAGCACTGGTTACTGGATCTACGGCAGGCATTGGAAAAGCGATTGCCACTTCATTAGTAGCGGAAGGAGCTACTGTACTTATTAATGGACGCCGTGAAGAAAATGTTAATCAAACGATAAAAGAAATTCGAGCGCAATATCCGGATGCTATCCTTCAACCTGTAGTAGCTGATTTAGGAACAGAACAAGGGTGCCAAAATGTGATTGAAAAGTACCCTGAAGTAGACATTCTTATTAACAACTTAGGAATTTTTGAACCTGTAGAATATTTTGATATCCCTGATGAAGATTGGTTTGAATTGTTTGAAGTCAATATTATGAGTGGTGTTCGACTTACTCGCTCGTATTTGAAAAAAATGATTGAAAGAAAAGAAGGAAGAGTTATCTTTATTGCTAGCGAAGCAGCTATTATGCCATCTCAAGAAATGGCACATTATAGTGCGACTAAAACGATGCAACTCTCACTTTCTCGCAGTTTAGCTGAGCTGACGACAGGAACGAATGTGACTGTTAATACTATAATGCCTGGTTCGACTTTAACGGAAGGAGTGGAGACTATGTTAAATAGTCTTTATCCTAATGAGCAATTGACAATAGAAGAAGCTGAGAAGCGATTTATGAAAGAGAATCGACCAACCTCTATTATTCAAAGACTTATTCGACCAGAAGAAATTGCCAATCTTGTCACTTTCTTAAGCAGCCCACTTTCTTCAGCGATTAATGGTTCCGCGTTGCGAATAGACGGGGGATTAGTACGTAGTGTATTTTAATAAATTAAAAACAACATAGTATTCTGTTGAAGGTAAAGATGGTAAGACAAATAATTTGTATTTTACTTATTAACAGAAATATACAAAAGGTAAATTGTGATATGAAAACAGCCGGATTTTCTACTATAAGAAAAATTCGGCTGTTATTTTTTTACTTGTTGTAAAGGATGGAAGGCTTTTAGCGTTGTGGCACATCTCTTAAGAAAAAGATAAGGCGAAGCGATCCCGCTGTTATTTTCCAACAACACACATTTGTTATTTGTATTATTTAGTGAAAGTTACCAAACGTTTTTCAACACTATTTTACCTATTGCTTTATTTGACTCCAAATATTCATGTGCTTGTGCAACTTCATCAAACGAAAAAGTTTTAGAATCTAGCAATGGTCGAAGGTGTCCTTCTTCTACTATTTGCGTTAGTTTAGTTAAAATTTCCCCGCAAGCGTCACGTTTATCTGTATGTAATATTTTTAGCGCCATAAAAGTAACGTTCAGAGTAAGCCCTTTTGCGTGTAAAGGAGAGAGGTCATGGGTTGAACGAGCTGCAATTGTTACGACAGTTCCATTGACTGCGGCAGCTTCAAAAGAATGATCGAGATTCTTGCCACCTACCGTATCAAATATAGCTTCAAATCCGTTGCCATTTGTATGTTTTTGCACATATTCTTGAACAGATTCTTCTTTATAATTAATAGCTATGTCGGCTCCTAGACGATGAGCTATTTCCATTTTGTTTTGCTGAGAAGCTGTTGTAAAAACTTTAGCACCTGCCCATTTAGCTAATTGGATGGCTACGTGTCCTACGCCACCAGTAGCTCCATGAATGAGAACATTTTGACCAGGTTTAATATTTGCACGATCAAATAAAGATTCCCAAGCTGTAATTGCAACTAATGGTAGAGCGGCTGCTTCTTCCATTGTTACATTGTTAGGTTTGTGAGCAATCAGTCGTGCATCAGCAAGCATAAATTCTGCAAGTGCACCTCCAGTTTCTTTAAAACCTCCGGCACATCCGTATACTTCATCCCCACATTTGAATTTCGAAACACCTTCTCCTACTTCAATAACAATACCAGCTACATCTCCGTGTAATATAGCTGGAAACTTAGGAGCCACTGCTGAAACGGCACCACTACGCATTTTAGTATCGATTGGATTTACACTTGTTGCTTTTACATGGATTAGAACATGACCTGGTAAAAGTTTCGGTTTTGAAACTTCCTCTAATTGAAATACAGATGAATCCCCAAAAGAATGGATAATTTGTGCTTTCATTGTTTATACCTCCTGTTTGTGGTTATAGCATAGCAAAGTACGAAAAATAAGTATAATATTTTGAATTTGGTTAGTGGAATTTTATATAGAGAAGGGAAAGTACGTGAAATAATGTAACGTACTTGCAAAAGCAACGGTACAGCTTTTTGAAGAAAGGATAGATATTATTTTTGCAGCATGATTTATTCATTATGTCTATCCCGCTATTCGCCGGGCTGCCCGTAAAAGCCCGATTGTTGAGGGCTGATTAAAGCTTCACTTTATTATTACTCACTAAGTATAGGTACTTAAAAGTGCCTACATCACTTTAAAGTACGTACTGTTATTCATGTTATGACCGATTTATAATAACACTCGTAGCACAAAGAAAGTTATAACGATTACAATCGGCAACAATGTGGTGTTACAGTATTGTCTATGAATTTTGAGAAGAAATAAGAAAAGTATAGATTGATATGAATGAAGGAAAGTGAGTGAAACACATGGAAAAGTTTGCGAATCATTTTGGATATAATCGTATGTTTGCGAAAGATCGACTTACATTAGGAGTTCACATTCCGATTGAAAATTATCAGTTCCATGCGCCAACGATGGAAAAACAAGTAGAGTTAGTGCAAAAAGCAGAACAATATGGTTTTACAGGCGTATGGCTTCGCGATGTTTTACTGCAAGACCCTGACTTTGGCGATCCTGCAACAGGTCAAATTTACGATATGATGATTTATTTGACGTATTTAGCAAGTAAAACAGAGAAAATCGCATTTGGAACGTCGGCAACTGTATTATCGCTTCGCCATCCATTGCGTGTGGCGAAAGAAATTGCGACATTAGATCAACTGTTTCCAGAAAGAATTATGCTCGGCGTTTCATCCGGTGACCGACGTGCTGATTTTAAAGCGTTAGGTGTTAGTCATGAAACAAGAGGTGAAAAGTTTAGAGAAGCGTTTGCTTACTTGGAAGAGATTTTGTATAAAAACTTCCCATCTATCCAGTCGACGCTAGGGGAAGTGCATGGTGCGAATTTAGTCCCAAAACCATCTAAACGTGTTCCAACCTTTATTACAGGTTTTAGTCAGCAAAATATGGACTGGTTCGCTGAACATGGAGATGGATGGATGTATTATCCACGTAGTCCGGTACATCAGGCTGCAGCAATTGGACAATGGAGAGAACGAGTAGAGGATTATCATCCAGATGTATTCAAACCATTTATACAACCGATGCATTTAGACTTATCTGAAGATCCAAATGAACGTCCTACACCGATACGTTTAGGTTACCGTACAGGGCGTAAGGCGCTAATTGAATTGCTTGATATATATCGAAGTGTTGGTGTGAATCATTTATTCCTTGCTCTATTTGATGGTCAACGTCCAGCTGACGAAGTATTGGATGAGCTAGGAGAAGAAGTACTACCTCATTTCCCTGCATTGTAAAGGAGTGGAAAGAATGAAAGCGATAGGACTTATGCAATATGGAAATACAAGTGTACTACAAGAGATTGAAATGCAAACACCGCTATTGGGAGAGAACGATGTACTGATTGAAGTATATGCAGCTGGTGTAAACCCCGTGGATTGGAAAATACGTGAAGGTTTACTTCAAGATGTAATTTCTTATGACTTCCCGCTCGTTTTAGGATGGGATGTAGCAGGTGTAGTTGCTGCTGTAGGGTCAAACGTAACAGCATTTAAAATGGGGGATGAAGTATATAGTCGCCCGGATATTGAACGAAACGGCACTTATGCAGAGTACGTGGCTGTAGATGAGAAGTATGTGGCGAAAAAACCGAGAAATCTATCTTTTGAAGAAGCGGCATCAATCCCTCTAGTAGGTTTGACAAGTTGGCAAAGTTTAGTGAAGTTCGCAAATGTTCAAAAAGGTAATAAGGTTTTAATTCATGCTGGATCTGGTGGGATTGGCACGTTTGCTATTCAGCTAGCGAAAAGTTTCGGTGCACATGTTGCAACTACGACTAGTACGAAAAACATACAGTTTGTAAAGGATTTAGGCGCTGATACTGTCATTGATTACAAAACAGAAGACTTTTCTTTGCTTTTGCATAATTACAATATTGTATTTGATGTGTTAGGCGGGGATGTACTAAAGGATAGTTATAACGTGCTTGCACAAAACGGAAAGTTAGCGTCTATTTATGGCCCGAAAGGTATGAAAATTCCGCAAACTGAAATATCAAGAGAGAAAAATATTCAGAGTGACCATATATTTACTGAACCTAACGGATATGAACTTTCTCTTATTACAGAATTAATTGAGGGCGGGAAGATTAAACCTGTTGTGACGCATGTGTTGCCTTTACATGTAGAAGGTGTAAAAAAAGCACACCACATAAGTGAGTCAGAACGTGCTCTTGGCAAAATTGTATTGAAGAAACATTGGTAAAGTATGAGGTTTTAGAGACAGTATGGTGCTAAGTAGCGAATGAGCTTATATATTCTATTCTAGCAATTGTTTTAAAAGGGAGAGAACAAATGGATTCAATGACATTTCTTTTATTCGGAGCGACAGGGGATTTAGCGAAACGCAAAATTTACCCTGCTTTATATAAACTATTTAGTAATCAAAATATACCACAATCTATTTCGATTATCGGTATTGGCAGAAGGGTAATGTCAGATGTGGAATTTCAAACAAAGGTAGAACAATCCCTTGCTACATTTTCTAGAATATCTACTGATGACGAATCAGGAGTAGAAGAATTTATTAGCACATTTCGTTATTGTCAATTAGATACAGCGAATATAGAGGACTATCAAGATTTGTTGAGTCTTGTAAAGATGCGTGAAACAGAATTAAACATTCCTAAAAATCGCATGTTTTACCTATCTGTTATACCAGAAGTATTTGATGTAATTGCTTTAAATATTAAGGAAAGTGGATTGTGGGCTACAAAAGGATTGAACCGTCTTATCATAGAGAAGCCTTTTGATCATAATGTAAAATCTGTTCGCGAGTTAAATACAAAGGTAATTAAAGGTTTTGATGAAGCTGATATTTATTGTATTGATCATTACCTTTGAACATGAATGGTAACTAGGAATACACAAAAAAACTATTACGAAACAAAAAATCTTCATTTCGAGACTTTTTTATTGACGACAGTAATTTATATAGTTAATATACTAGACGTAAGGTTATTTAATTACTAAAAGTAATTCGATATATATTTGTTTGTTAAGTTCGATAAATAAGTAAGTAAGTAAGTTGTGGTAGAAATGCTTTGAATTGCCACTATTAATATTGGGGACAATTAAAAAAGCGAAAGGTATAAAAAGAATTGGAATTTGATAGCTCTTTGTTTTTTATAAACCATGAGCTTCTGTACAATTCATTTTCAAAATATTTACAAGGATTATACAACAAGAGGGGGACTGAAATTGGAATCAATGACCTTTGTTTTATTTGGAGCGACAGGGGACTTAGCGAAACGCAAAATTTACCCCGCACTATATAACTTATATAGAGATCAAAAGCTTCCAAAGCAAATATCTGTTATCGGGCTTGGAAGACGTCAAGTATCTCATGTAGATTTTCAAGAAAGAATAAAAGAATCAATAGAGACGTTTTCCCGTCATAGAGAAGAAGGTACTCCAGAGCTTGAAGGTTTTTTAGATAATTTTCGCTATTGTCCATTAGATGTGAGTAAGCCGGAAGACTATGAGAGATTATTACAAGTCGTCCGTGAAAGGGAAGAAGAACTACATATAAAAGGTAATAGAATGTTTTATCTTTCCGTTGCTCCTGAATTTTTCGAGACAATTGCTTTAAATATTAAGGAAAGTGGACTTGATAAAACGGATGGGTGGAAACGCCTAATGATTGAGAAACCGTTTGGGCACGATCTTACATCTGCTCGTGAGCTTAATGATAAGCTTAGTCGCACGTTTGAAGAAGACGAGATATATCGTATTGATCATTATTTAGGTAAACCAATGATTCAAAACCTTGAAGCACTAGAATTTGCAAATCCTGTTCTCCAATCGATTTGGAACAAAGAACATATAGCAAATGTACAAATCACAGCTAGTGAAACGGTTGGGGTTGAAGAAAGAGCTGGATATTATGATCACGCAGGAGCCATTCGTGATATGGTTCAAAATCATATGTTACAAATATTAATGATGACTGCTATGAATTTGCCTGAAAAAATTAACGCATCTGAAATTCGAGAGGAAAAACGAAAGGTAATGGAGACGCTTCGTAAAGTGAAAAAAGAAGATGTTCAGAACCATATCGTTCGCGGACAATACGTTTCAGGAGAGATAAAAGGCGGGCAAGTTGTAGCATATAAGGAGGAGCCAGGAGTAAATCCTTCTTCTAACATAGACACATTTGTTGCTGCTCGTTTGTGGATCGATAATCCATTTTGGACTGGCGTTCCCTTCTATATACGAACAGGCAAACGAATGAAAGAAAAGTCTACTCGTATTGTAATCGAATTTAAAAATACGTTAAAACAGCAATATCAAGATAATAATCCAAATGCAGAACCTAACTTATTAATAATTGAAATTAGCCCAGGTGAGAATGTTTCATTACAGTTAAATAGTAAAAATCCATTGAAAAATGGAGAGATTGAACCGATCCGTATTAACTTTACTTGCGAGCAAGTGGATGTGGGAGTACCTGAAGCGTATGAAAGACTCATTCATGATGCTGTGAGTGGAGACGCTACATTCTTTGCACATTGGAGAGAAGTTGAATTGTCATGGGAATGGGTACAACCAATTCTTGAAGCATTCGAGGAGAACTTATTACCACTTCATGAATATGAGTCTGGTTCATATGGTCCAGATGCGTCTAATGAACTATTGCAAGAAAGTGGATTTAAATGGTGGTTAGATCAAGAAACGGAAAAATAAGTACTTTCTTTAATGAAAGCATTTAGGGGGACGATTACTATGACACAAAACATAAATCAATTAGCAGTGAATACACTTCGTACGTTATCAATTGATGCTATTAATGCAGCAAATTCAGGTCATCCAGGTCTTCCGATGGGAGCAGCACCGATGGCTTATGCATTATGGGCGAATCATTTAAATCACAATCCTAATCATCCGAAATGGTTTAACCGTGATCGATTCGTTTTATCAGCGGGACATGGATCGAGCCTACTATATAGCTTACTTCATTTAGCTGGATATGGCGTTTCAATTGATGACTTGAAAAGCTTCAGAAAGTTAAATAGTAAAACACCAGGACATCCTGAGTTTGGTCACACTTCTGGAGTTGAAGCGACTACAGGACCGTTAGGACAAGGGATTGCAAATGCTGTCGGAATGGCAATGGCAGAAGCGCATTTAGCGGCGAAGTTCAATAAGGATGGTCACTCTATTATAGATCACAATACGTACGCTTTAGTTGGAGACGGTGATTTAATGGAGGGTGTCGCTTATGAGGCGATGTCAATGGCAGGGCATATGAAACTTGGCAAGTTAATTGTACTGTATGATTCAAATGAAATTTCACTTGATGGTGAATTAAACATTGCTTTCTCGGAAGATATTCAAAAAAGGGTAGAATCTGCACATTGGCAATATGTAAGAGTTGAGGATGGAAACGATGTTGATGCTATTACAAAAGCGATTCAATTAGCGAAAGACAATACGGATCAACCTACTCTCATAGAAATTAGAACCATTATAGGTTACGGAAGTCCAAAAGTTGCTGGAACGAACAAAGCACATGGTAATCCGCTTGGAGTAGAGGAAGCGACAGCGACAAAACAAGTGTATGGTTGGCATTATGAGGAAGACTTCTTTGTGCCTGAAGAAGTAACAGCTCATTTTAATGATTTGAAACAAAAAGGTATTGAAAAAGAGAACGAATGGAATGAGCAGTTCAACGTATACAGAGAGTCGAACCCTGCACTAGCAGATGAATTAGAAAAAGCGATTACAGGTGAGGTTTTAATCGAAGCGAAAGACATTCTATCCTTTGATACTGAAAAAACGATTTCCACTCGTGTTGCAAGTGGGGAAGCTATTAACCATTATGTGAAATCGATTCCTTCTATTTTCGGTGGAAGTGCGGATCTTTCTCATTCTACGATGACAGATATAAAAGGTGAAGCAGTGTATGCAGTAGAATCGTATGCTGGCCGAAATATATACTTCGGTGTACGTGAACATGCAATGGGCGCGGCAGCGAATGGACTGGCACTTCATGGAGGAGTAAAACCGTTCGTGAGTACATTCTTTGTATTTAACGATTATCTTCGTCCATCTATTCGACTGGCTGCTTTGCAAAAATTACCAGTTACGTACGTATTCACACACGATTCGATCGCTGTAGGAGAAGATGGTCCAACGCATGAACCAATCGAACACTTGGCAGCTCTTCGGGCAATTCCTGGTTTAACAGTTATCCGCCCGTCAGATGCAAATGAAACAGCGAGTGCGTGGGCGTATGCTTTACAGCAAACGGATGGTCCGGTCGTTTTAGTACTTAGCCGTCAAAATTTATCGGTGTTTAATGAAACGAAAGCGAATATAGAGAATCTTTCTAAAGGAGCTTACGTATTAACACAAACGAATGAAAATCCAGATGTGATTTTCATTGCGACAGGTTCTGAAGTATCCTTAGCTGCTAATGCAAAAGCGAAACTAGAAGAAGAGAATGTTTCTGTTCGCATCGTTGCAATGCCGAGCTGGGAGTTATTCGATCGCCAATCGAACGAGTATAAAGAATCCGTTCTTCCGCCTTCTGTAACGAAGCGGGTATCTCTTGAGATGGGTGTATCTCTCGGTTGGGAGCGTTATGTAGGACAAGAAGGAAAAGTACTATCAATTGAAACATTTGGAGCTTCAGGAACTGGAGCTGAAGTCATGAATCTATTTGGATTTACGACAGAAAATGTTGTTCAAATTACAAAAAATATATTGAATTCTTAAGCTATGACTGTGAATACCTTTCTGGACAGATCAACTTATCAGTGCTGAAAGGTATTCAAAATCGTAGTGATATGAATTTTTAATAAAAGATGATTTGAGGAGGCATTATATTATGCAAGTAGGATTAATTGGTTTAGGTAAAATGGGATTAAATTTAGGGAAAAATTTAATGGATCATAAACATGAAGTAGCAGCATTTGATTTAAATACGAGTGCAGTGGAAGAAATGAAAGAGTACGGAGCTACAGGTGTATCTAGCTTAAATGAACTTGTTCAGTCATTACAATCACCAAGAATTCTTTGGGTTATGGTACCGCATGCTGTTGTGGATTCTGTTATTGATGAGGTTACACCACTTTTATCAAAAGGAGATATTTTAATTGAAGCGGGTAATTCACATTATAAAGAGTCTATTCGCCGATATGAGCAATTAAAGAAAGATGGCATTCACTTTATGGATGCAGGAACTTCTGGCGGAATGGAAGGCGCTCGTAATGGTGCTTGTTACATGATCGGAGGAGATCAAGAAGCTTGGGACATCGTTGAACCTATCTTCCGTGATACAGCTGTAGAAAATGGATACTTATATGCTGGAAAAGCTGGTAGTGGTCACTTCTTAAAAATGGTTCATAACGGAATTGAATACGGTATGATGGCTGCTATTGGTGAAGGATTTGAGATTCTAGAGAAAAGTGAATTTGACTACGATTATGAAAAAGTATCAAGAGTATGGAACAACGGTTCAGTAATTCGTTCTTGGTTAATGGAATTAACAGAAAATGCATTTTCTAAAGATGCAAAACTAGATGAAATTAAGGGTGTTATGCATTCTTCTGGTGAAGGGAAATGGACAGTAGAAACAGCATTAGACCTTCAAACGGCAACTCCTGTTATCGCAATGTCTCTATTAATGCGCTACCGCTCATTAGACAATGATACATTTACAGGAAAAGTTGTAGCAGCTCTGCGCAATGAATTTGGCGGACATGCAGTAGAAAAGAAATAAACATCTTAAAAATTTAACTCATTGACGTTTAAAAAATGGAGGGAATAGATCATGAAGTTTTTTATTGATACTGCAAATCTTGAGGACATAAAAAAAGCATATAAACTTGGAGTTTTAGCTGGTGTTACAACGAATCCTTCTTTAGTAGCAAAAGAGGGCATTAAGTTTGAAGACCGTATTGCAGAAATTTGTCAGGCAGTACCTAAAGTGGAATCTGTTTCGGCAGAAGTAACGCCAGATGCTGTTACAGCTGAAGAAATGATCGCTCAAGCAGAAGAACTGATTAAAATTAACGGTGGCGATGAAAAAGTTACAATAAAACTTCCGATGACGCTAGCAGGATTAGAAGCTTGTCGCTATCTTACTGAAAAAGGTGTGAAAACGAACGTTACACTTATTTTCACTGTGAACCAAGCTCTTTTAGCTGCTCGAGCAGGTGCAACGTACGTTTCTCCATTTTTAGGACGCTTAGATGATATTTCTGAAGATGGCGTATTATTAGTTGCTAAAATTGCTGAATTATTCGATGTGCATCAATTAGATACACAAATTATTGCGGCTTCTGTTAGACATCCAGATCATGTAACTCGTGTAGCGATGGCAGGTGCTCACATTGCAACAATTCCTTATAAAGTAATTGAACAACTTGCTATGCATCCATTAACTGACCAAGGTATTGAGAAGTTTGCTGCGGATTGGGCGAAAGCTCCTAAATTATAATGCATGAAAGTGAAGAGGCTTTCCGAAAATTGCTTTTCATGAGAGGACAAATCCTAAGTAACTTCATCGTTTAAACTGGATCCCGAGTTTGTAGTCTTACTACGTGAAAACAGTAAGAGAAGAAAGCGTCATTCACTTTTAAAAAAGGGAAAATCGCTCACGCGAAGCGTTTATCACAATAACATTATAATTATGAAAGAGAAATCCCCTTATTAGAGAGATGAGTTAAAGTGTATCTCTGATAAGGGAGATTCTTTTTATATCAATCATTATGATGTGAAGATGCTTTTAATTGTATATCAATATGTAAAGGTATCCTTTACTCAAGTAAGAACTATATAGGTTCTTTTAATTATACAGCAATTTTGAAAGGGTTTACATAAAGGGGGATTAAGTATGAATATGTACCTTTTAATGATTACATTATTATCAATTGTAATTGTTATTTTAGGGGTATCGTGGTGGAGATGGCATGCGTTTATTAGTTTAACAATTGCAAGTTTGTTTTTAGCAATTATGTCTGGAATGCCAATGGATAAAATAGTGAGTGCTTATGAAACGGGAGTTGGAAGTGTTCTCGGGCATTTAGTAGGTATTTTAGTATTAGGTACAATTTTAGGGAAAATGATGGCAGAGTCAGGTGCTGGAATGCAAGTGGCAGAGTTCTTTATTAAATCCTTTGGGATAAAAAACTTACCATGGGCTATGTTAATTGCAGGTTTTATTATTGGAATCCCGGTGTTTTTTGAAGTAGGCATTTTAATATTACTGCCATTAGTAATTTCAATTCATAAAACAACGAAACAAAATATTTTATTGATAGCATTACCAGCAATTGCTGGGCTATCTGTCGTACATGGTCTTGTTCCTCCACATCCAGGGGCAATCGTTGCAATTGGTATTTATAAAGCGAATCTTGGGAAGGTACTATTGTATTCACTCATTATTACATTTTTTGCAGCGATTATTTCAGGTCCTATTTTCGCAAAATGGATTCACAAACGTGTAATTCCTGAAAATGAGCCAGAGTTGATCCGTGTAAATACAAAATCAACGAAATTACCAGGAATAGGAGTTTCATTTTTAGTTATTTTGTTACCTGTTATGTTAATGGTTTTAGCAGCAGCAGCTCCTTATGTTCCACTTTCTACTACTTTGATGAAGATTGTCACATTAATCGGTAGTCCTATAATTGCGCTATTGATTGCATGTTTTGCAGCGTTCTATTTTCTTGGATTTCGTCAAGGTATCGATAAAAAGGCTATTAAGAAGATAACAGAAGATAGCTTATTACCAATCGGTTCAATTGTTGCGATTATTGGTGCTGGTGGCGGATTTAAGCAAATTCTTATCGATAGTGGAGTAGGTAATGCTATTGCTCAAATGTCTGAGCATTTAGCTCTATCTCCAATTGTATTAGCATTTATAGTAGCTGGATTAATTCGAATTGCGACAGGGTCAGCGACAGTTGCTTTAACAACAGCAGCAGGCATCGTTTCACCAATCGTTGAAAATACGACAGGTGTAAATTTAGAGTTGCTCGTCATTGCAACAGGTGCAGGAGCATTAATGTTTTCTCACGTAAACGATGCTGGTTTTTGGATGGTAAAAGAATACCTAGGGTTAACAGTGAAAGAAACATTTAAAACATGGACGGTATTAGAAACATTACTTTCATTTATCGCTTTTGGAGGAGTTCTACTACTCGATATGTTTGTTTAAAATAAGGATGCTTTTATATGAATTTAGAAAGACAACTTTAGCACACAACGTTATCAATAGATAAAATAAATATATTTTTATAGTTCTTATATTATTAGGATACTATAGGGATTTTTGTTAGGAGGAAGAAATGGTGAGCTCAAAATATATGATGGGTGTAGATATTGGGACAACTAGTACAAAATCGGTTCTATTTTCTACTGATGGATCTGTTATTGCAAGTCATGGAATTGAATATCCTTTATATTCTCCTACGCCTGAAACAGCAGAACAAGACCCAGAAGAAATTTTTCATGCAGTAATAAATACGATTAAAGAAACTGTAAGAGTAAGTAGTGTACAGCCGAATGATATTCTTTGTGTCTCTTTTAGTTCGGCAATGCATAGTATCATTGCTGTAGATGAGAAGGGAAAGCCGTTAACGAGATGTATCACTTGGGCAGATAATAGAAGTGCAAGCTGGGCAGAGAAAATAAAGAATGATATGAATGGTCATGAAATTTATTTGCGTACTGGGACACCAATTCATCCGATGTCACCACTTTCGAAATTAGTTTGGCTACAGAATGAACAAGCAGAATTATTCGCAAAAAGTTATAAATTTATTTCTATTAAAGAGTATGTTTTTTATAAGTTATATAAGGAGTATGTAATTGATTATTCTATAGCATCAGCAACAGGAATGTTTAATTTGAAATCTTTAAAATGGGATGAAGAAGCTTTACATGTTGCGGGAATTACAGATGAGAAGCTTTCTAAAATTGTTCCAACGACGCACAGCTTAATAGGATTAGATGAAGAACTCGCAAATGAGATGAATGTACTTGTTTCTACTCCTTTTATAGTAGGAGCGAGTGACGGAGTCCTATCCAATTTAGGTGTAAATGCAATTGATCCTGGTGTTGTGGCTGTTACAATTGGTACAAGCGGTGCGATACGTGCTGTAACAAATCGTCCTGTAACAGATCCAAAAGGTAGAATTTTTTGTTATGCCTTAACTGAAGACCATTGGGTAATCGGTGGACCAGTTAATAACGGTGGTATGATTTTCAGGTGGGCTCGTGATCAATTAGGCACTTCAGAGATTGAGCTTGCGAAGCGTTTAGGAAAAGATCCATATGAAGTGCTTACTGAAATAGCAGCAAAAGTGAATCCTGGATCTGATGGTTTATTATTTCACCCTTATTTAGCAGGGGAAAGAGCTCCTTTATGGAATGCAAATGCACGAGGATCTTTCTTTGGACTTGGATTGCATCATAAGAAAGAACACCTTATCCGTGCTGTTTTAGAAGGGGTAATTTATAATTTATATACAGTTCTTCTCGCTTTAAAAGAACTAATTGGCGAACCGAAAAAAATTCAAGCGACAGGCGGTTTTGCAAGATCGGAACTTTGGAGACAGATGATGGCGGATATTTTCCATCAAGACGTATATGTTCCGGAAAGTTTCGAAAGCTCTTGCTTAGGAGCTGCAATCCTCGGTTTATATAGTTTAGGTGAAGTAGATACGTTGCATGTAGTGTCTGAAATGGTAGGTGCGAATTTCCACCATGAGCCAAACATGGAAAGTGTGGAAAAATATAAAGATTTAACACCAATCTATATTCGTCTGTCCCGTCAATTGGAAGAAGAATATGAAAGTATAGCAGCGTACCAAAAAAAGTGGGTTTAAAGGCTATTTAACAAGAAAATATGGTAACGTATAAAGAGGTACTCCGATTTTTTAGGATACTCTTTCAACATAAAATATTTTAAGAAGTATAATGAATGAAAAATATAGGGAGAGAGGGTTATGAAAATGAAGGATAACAAAGAGTTTATTGGATATGTTGGAACATATACGAAAGAAAATAGTGAGGGAATATATAAGTTTACTTTAGACACAGAAGCAAAAAAAATTAGTAATGTAACACTTGCGGCTAAGCTGGATAACCCTACATATGTAACGATTAACCGAAATAATGAATATCTCTATTCCGTTGTTAAGGAAGGCGAATCTGGCGGTGTAGCTGCTTATTCCATTGATAGTCATACTGGAGAACTAAAAGCGAAAAATAGACAAGTAGTAGAAGGTGCTTCTCCTTGTCATATTAGTGTTGATAGTGGAAAGCACACAGTAGTTACAGCGAATTACCATAAAGGAACGATTGAGTCTTTTGAAGTAAATGAAGAAAATGGAACGGTAAGTCCTGCTTTATCTATTATGACACATGAAGGTACAGGTCTGAATAAAGAAAGACAAGAAAAACCACATGCACATTACGCAGGGTACACTCCTGATGAAAAATATGTAGTTGGCGTTGATTTAGGGATTGATAAATTAATTACGTATGAAATAAAAGATAGTGCATTAAAAGAAGTGAATAGCTTGTCTGTGAAACCAGGGAGTGGTCCAAGACATATTACTTTTCATCCGAATGGAAAGTACGCTTATGTGATGACTGAGCTGAGTTCAGAGGTTATTGTGTTAACATATAATGCAGAAGAAGGGTCCTTTACAGAATTACAGTATATTTCTACTGTTCCTGCCGCGTTTGATGAAAATAATCAAGGAAGTGCGATTCATATTTCTTCTGACGGCCGGTTTGTATATGCAGGTAATCGTGGTCATAATAGTATCGCTGTTTTCAGCGTGGATCAAAACTCAGGTGAGCTTACATTTGTGGAACACACATCTACAGAAGGAGATTGGCCAAGAGACTTTGTATTAGATCCTACTGAAAAGTTCCTTGTTGCTACAAATGAAAAGTCACATAATCTTGTGCTATTTTCAAGGAGTGAATCTACAGGGAAGTTAACACTTTTACAATCTGATGTTGCTGTGCCAGAGCCGGTTTGTGTGAAGTTTTTAAACGTTTAAGTTGTGTTCGATATATTTGAAAAATCGTTGATATAATTTCATATGTTTAAAAAAGCAAAGCGATATCGCTTTGCTTTTTATTGTTTCTTTTTCGGTCTACGTACTAACTCGCCGCCGCAGTTTGGGCAAACGTTGTGTCTTTCTTCTGTACATGGTGCGCAAAATGTACATTCATATACGCAAATGTATGCTTCAGCATCTTGCCCCAGTGATTGATCGCAAATTTGACAGTTTGTTTTCATTTGTAGTGCCATAGTAATTCTCCTTTTAGTTAGAAAATTTATAATTTAATTATAATTCATTAAATAGAAATAGTCCTTTTCAATTGAAAGGAAATCGAATGATAAAGTTATGAATTGAAATGAAAGGTGCTCGTTTATTTTTAAATTGATTATTTCATGCAGTTAGAATATTATGAAATAGTCAAAAGACAACAGGGGGTATACATTTTGACTAATCATAACGATCATTTAAAAGCAAACTGTGAAAAATGCTTTGGTCTATGTTGCGTGGCGTTACCGTTCGCGGCATCGGTAGATTTTGCGGTGAATAAAGATGGTGGAAAGCCGTGTTCTAATTTACAGTCAGATTATAAATGTAGTATACATAAAAACCTTAGAGGAAAAGGGTATAAAGGTTGTACAGTATTTGAATGTTTTGGCGCTGGGCAGAAGATTTCTCAAGTTACATTTAACGGGATTGATTGGCGGAAAGATGCTGAGCATGCGAGAAAAATGTATGATGCTTTTCCGGTTATGCATCAGCTACATGAAATGCTTTGGTATTTGAATGAGGCTATTCTATTGAAGGCGACACAATCGATTCATAAGGAATTAAGTAAAGCGATTGAAGAGACGGAGCACCTTTCGAATTTAAATGCGGACGAGTTAATGAAAGTAAATATTCCATTACACCGTGCAGAAGTAAATATTTTACTTTTAGAAACGAGTGAGTTAGTTTGGAAGGAAATGAATGCTGCGCGTAAGAAACGAATCATTCACCGCGGAGCAGACCTTATGGGGGCAAATTTGAAAAAGAAAAATTTGCAAGGGGCGAATTTAAGAGGAGCTTACTTAATTGCGGCTAATTTAAACGGTGCAGATTTAAGAGGAGCAGATCTCATCGGAGCAGATTTGCGAGATGCAGATATTCGCGGGGCCGATTTTACAAATAGTATTTTTCTGACGCAAGTTCAAGTTAATGCGGCGAGAGGGGACAAACATACGAAATTGCCGAAATTATTGTCCCGTCCATCGCATTGGAGTGCGTAAAGAGTGTATAAAAACAGGCAGAGATTAAGAATCTCTGCCTGTTTTTCATTTCTTTTCAAAAGTAGTAATGAAAACACTACATATAATGAGAATACCACCAATGAAAAAGTTGCTGCTTAATGTTTCATTTAAGAGCAACCAACCAAGCAACGATCCGACGATAGGTTGGAAAAAGAAAAATAAGGAACCGATGCTTGCATCCATTAATTCTAATCCTTTATTCCAAAGGAAAAATGCACCTGCCGTTGAGACGATTCCTAAATAAAGTATGCCTAATAATACATACATGTTCATATGTTCAATAGGGCTTGATTGAAATTCCCATACCATAAAAGGTGTAATAAAAAAGAGTGAAAAGAATATTGCGTACGTTGTAATAACTAAAGATGAGAAGCGGGTCGAAGCAATCTTCACATAAATGGATAGTAAAGCCCATGTGATAGCGGCTCCAACTAAAATAATCGTACCGATAAAATAGGAGCCAATTTCAATATCCCATCCAATTACGATAATGACACTGATTGTTGCTATTATAGTAGATAACAGTCTACGAGCGGTTAGTTTTTCTTTTAAAATGATCGCTGCAAATATAACCATAAAGGCAGGGGTAGCTGATGTTACTAGCGATCCTGTATGAGCGTCGGATAATTTTGTACCGATAAATTGACAAGTGATCGAAATGAAATATCCGATAAATCCAATCCATGCGAATAATAGCCAATCTTTTTTACGAATGGTTACGTTCTTCTTTTGCTTTTTCTCAGCTATTTTTAAAATCATATATAAAACAACAAAAGCAATGATAAAGCGTAGCCAAACGAGTGTCAGTGGTGGGATAAAGTCGAGTACATATTTACTAACAACGTACATACCGCCCCATATACTAGCTGCTAGTGATAAACAGATAGCTCCTAAAATTGTTTGTTTCATTTAAATTACCTCCGTCTATTTTTAGGGTCATAATACATTCCCTAAGACGAGGCATAGCGCACTTGTTATATGAATGCCCGTCTTAGATTATAGACGGCCTACAGGTTGATCGTTTTCGAATGAAGTGTTGTAGTACATTTATATATCCCCCTTTCGATGTTTATAATGATATTATAACTTAATTTTCAGTTTATTGCGGGGTATTGTATGAATCTGTCTTTGAAAAATGGAATAGTATGTTCTAAAAGTAAGAAGGATTGAGAAGAACAGATGATTTCATGAATATATTTCGTGAATTTGGCATGTTATAAATTCTATAATCTAATTATTTAGTTGAAAATATATTTTATAAGTTTAAGAGAATATGTGGAAATTTGTATAAAATGTGAATAATAAACCGTCACGTTTGACTGTACAGTTTATGTATTGTATGATGTTAGTAATATAAACAAGGGGGGAAGATCGTTGGGAAGGTGTATCGAATCGGACAGTTGGCTCTCATGGCTCACGTGTCGAAACGAACGATTGATTATTATACGAATCTAGGTATCTTAAAAGCGGAGCGATCTCAATCTAATTATCGCTATTACGACGAAACAGCATTTGAGACATTACAATTTATTGAGAAGTGCAAAGAAATGCATATGCCGCTTTGTGAGATTAAAGAGAAAATCGAGGAGAAGAAAAAGCTGCTCGGTATCAATGAACACGTTTCGAAACAAGTGAATGAAGTGACAGACCATATTCATCGATTAGAAGCAGAGTTAACGGAGTTAAAGCCGCTTTTAGATGGGTTGACTGATTCACAACGTGAAAAAATATCGAAATCTTTATCTGGTCAAACGACAGCTTTAATACAGACACTTGCTCTATTATTGTAGAATAAGTGTAATCCGACCTCTTTAATTTTTGTATCGGGCTATGTTTTCTAAGAAACAAATAAGAAAACATTATAGTATACAGGAGGTGGACACCTTAGTTTTTTTAACTAAGGGGATTCATTGGAAATATTTAATTTAGTCATGGTTGCGATTTTAATCGCATTTACTGGATTTTTCGTAGCAGCTGAGTTTGCTATTGTAAAGGTACGTTCAAGTCGTATCGATCAGCTTGTTGCGGAAGGAAAACGCGGTGCTTTAGCAGCGAAAAAGGTAACAACAAATTTAGATGAATATTTATCTGCTTGTCAATTAGGTATTACAGTTACAGCTATGGGATTAGGTTGGTTAGGTGAACCGACAATCGAAAAGTTATTACACCCGTTATTTGAGAAATGGAACTTAAATCCTTCTGTTTCATCAGTATTAACATTTGGTCTTGCTTTTATGTTAATGACGTATTTACACGTTGTAGTAGGGGAATTAGCTCCGAAAACGATGGCAATTCAAAAAGCTGAAAAAGTAACATTATTATTGGCAGGTCCATTAATGATGTTCTATAAAGTAATGTATCCATTTATTTGGGTATTGAACGGTTCAGCGCGTGTTGTAACTGGCTTATTCGGTTTAAAACCAGCTTCAGAACATGAAGTAGCTCATACAGAGGAAGAATTACGCCTCATCCTTTCAGATAGCTATGAAAGTGGCGAAATTAATCAGGCTGAATACAAGTATGTAAATAACATTTTTGAATTTGATAATCGTATTGCAAAAGAGATTATGGTGCCGCGAACAGAAATCGTTGGTTTCTACCTGGAAGATTCAGTAGAAGAACACATGAAAGTAATCCAAAATGAGCGATACACACGTTATCCGATTTTTGGAGAAGATAAAGATGATATTATCGGTATGGTCAACGTAAAAGATTTCTTTATTCGATATATGACCGAGGATCAAAAAGATTTATCATCAATTCGCTCGTATATGCGTCCGATTATTGAAGTGATGGAAACAACTCCAATTCACGATTTATTACTTCAAATGCAGAAGAAGCGAATTCCGATGGCTGTTTTATATGATGAGTACGGAGGAACAGCTGGAATTGTAACGCTTGAGGACATCTTGGAGGAAATCGTCGGCGAAATTCGTGACGAATATGATGAAGATGAAGCACCACCAATTCAACATGTGAACGAGCAACATATCATTGTTGATGGGAAAGTGCTTATCTCAGAAGTGAAAGATTTATTTGGATTACACATTGAAGAAGATGATGTGGATACAATCGGTGGATGGATTATGATGCAAAATCATGAAATCGAAGAAGGACAACACGTTGAGGCGGAAGGTTATGAATTTAAAGTGTTAGAAAAAGATGCTTACCAAATTAAACGTGTTGAAATTCGTAAGATGGAGCAGGAACAAGAAGAAGAGAAAGCAGCAACTGTGTAAGTTGCTGCTTTTCTTCTAAAGTATAAAAAATGAGAAATTAGGAGCGGATATTTTGATTCAAGTAGCCTTACGTGTATATCGATTACAATTGTATGTAATCTTTAGTGGTTTACTACTTATGTGGACGATTACTCCGTTTGGAAAACAAGTAACAGGGTTTGGGATCGGATTAGCTGTAAGTGCGTACTGCCTTTGGTTATTAGCTCGTAGAGTGGAGAAACTAGGCAGAAGTATTGTGCTGAAAGAAAAGGCTCCTGGATTAGGAGTTTTAAATCGATTTGCAGCTGCTATATTAGGAGCTATCATTATGTATGAAATTGAGCATGAAATGGAAATGTGGGCATTTGGTACAGGTATTTTAGGTGGTCACTTTTTAATGATTGCGAATTTAGCTTATGCAAATATGCAGTTAGTGAAAGAAGAAGAGAAGAAAAGGGAACATGCTTCGAAAAACATAGAGCTATGATGAAGGGACCTAATGGGTTCCTTTTTTAGTTTAGTGATATGATATAAGTAAACAAATTAACGACAAATATAATACGCTTCTTTTTTCCGTTTTTCAATAGTATGAAAAATAATGTAAAAAAATTTAAAAACCCATCGATTTCTAAAGCTTAAGTATGTTATCATGACAAAAGACTTTTTGAAAGAGGTGGATACCAATGTTACAAGCGCTACTTATTTTTGTGCTTCAAATTATTTACGTTCCCATTTTAACAATTCGTACGATTTTGCTTGTAAAGAATCAAACAAGATCCGCTGCTGGCGTAGGATTGTTAGAAGGAGCAATTTATATTGTCAGTTTAGGTATTGTGTTTCAAGATTTATCAAATTGGATGAACATCGTTGCCTATGTCATCGGCTTTAGTGCGGGACTGTTATTAGGCGGTTATATAGAGAATAAATTAGCAATTGGTTATATTACGTATCAAGTTAGTTTACTAGACCGTTGTAATGAATTAGTAGATGAATTACGTCACTCTGGATTTGGCGTTACTGTATTTGAAGGCGAAGGTATTAATTCTATACGTTATCGCTTAGATATCGTTGCAAAACGTTCTAGAGAAAAAGAACTGTTAGAAATTATTAATGAAATTGCACCGAAAGCGTTTATGTCTTCGTATGAAATTCGTTCATTTAAAGGTGGATATTTAACGAAGGCAATGAAGAAAAGAGCGTTAATGAAAAAGAAAGATCATCATGCATCGTAAAGAAAAGGGAGTAGTGCAGTTCTAAAAGTATGGCATAATCCCATATGTAAAAGAGAGGAATCCATTTTGAAGTGGATTCCTCTCTTTTTTATGAAAAGTGCTTAACAGTTAATTAAAAAACTAAACCGTATAAATGAAGTTATACGGGAATCTATCGAAGCGAAAACAGCAGAAATAAAAGATGTCGAGAATGAAGAAGTAGAAGATAACTGGACAGAAAACGATAAGAAAGAGTTAATTGAGGAATATAGAGAAGAGAATAATTGTTATAAAAAAATGATAGAACGTATCAAATCTGGATATGTTCCAGGGTTAGAATTTGAAACCGATTATATAGGAGCTTGCTATTTATTTGGTTGTAAAAGACATAATCATCTTGAATATGAAAAATAAAAAGATTCGACTGTCAAATATGATGGTCGAATCTTTTTCATTATAGGTCGCTTGTATTACATAGGTATACATCCATCCTCTTTAGAGGACCCTTTTTTAATATTTAAAATATGTAGTGAAATAAAACCAATAAGTCCAATTCCGCCGAAAATAAGCCATGGTGTATACATTCCGTTTAAGTTGGATGTAAACCATGTACCAGTATAATTACCAATGATAAAACCAAATGCGAGTGATAGTTGATAAAATCCGAAGAAAGTGGCTGTATATGATTCATTACTGTAATTTGCAATAGCGATATCAGCGTTAGGTAATACGAGTGTTTCACCGATTGTAAAGAAAATTACACAAATAAAGAGCCAATATGGGTGTTGAAATAAAGGAATGAGTAAAAAGGAAATACTCATTAATAAAATGCCGTATTTAATAAATGAAAGTGTGTTGTATTTGTGAAAGAGTTTTCGGAATAACACCATAAATATGACGCCTGTTATTGCATTTATCGTAATGACTAATGTAGCAAGCTGATTGCTATTACTAATATTTTTCATATGAAGTGGAAGTGCGACAGTAAGCTGAGTAAACATAATATAAAAGAAAATCATGATAAATGAAAACAGAAGAAAAGACTTGTTTTGTAAGATGGCCTGTATTCCTAATGTAATTGACGTGTTTTCAGTAGTGACTTGGAAGTGAGTTTTAAGTAAGTAAAAGATAAAAGCGAATAACAGCATAAGAGATCCTGTTAGAGAGAAAGCATAGATTGGATCGAGTAAGAGTAAAAAACCTCCTGCAATTGGTCCGATTATTGCACCGCAATTAAAGCTAAGGTTTAAATATGTAAATAAATTTTTTCTCAAATGAGCTGGCTGTGAGCCAAATATAGCGCGAGCGGCAGGTTCGTAAAATGCAGTTCCGAAGCCAATAAGTGCAGAAGAAATAGAAATTGTATAGAAATCAGAGCATATTCCTAAAGCGATAAATCCGATTCCTCTCAAAAATAACCCGGTTATCATCATAATGATATAGCCTATTTTGTCAGCAATTAATCCTGAGAATAAAGGGATAACTCGTGATGTAATTATCATAACCGTCAACACTGTTCCTACTTGAAAAGCTGAAAAATGGAGAAAGGTTAATAGATAAATAGCTAAAAATGCGTATACTGCAAAATATCCAAAAGACATAAAAAATGAAGAAATAAGCATGAAACGTATCGGTGTTGAGAAACTTTTCATAGAACTCCTCCTAATATTGTAACCAGTAAAAATATTTGATGGTTAACTGTTTTATATTATAATTATACATAAAGTCAGAAAAAAGTAAATTTTAAGAAGGTGGATGAAATTGAATCAGAACGCACCAAATGAACTAGAATATATTCGCGAATTTTTAAATACATGGAGAATACCAAATGATACGAGAGAAGCAATTGATTTGCTGCAAACAGAAGATAATATAAAGCAATTTATGAATAAATATTTTCATGAAGAGTTTCCATTTCATACGATAGAGGAATTAAGAGGTTTTCGAGAAGATATTCGGATGACAATTGAAGGCGAAGGATCATTGCAAAAATGGTTAGAAAAATACCCATTTCATGTACATATAAAGGAAGATATGAAAGGTATTACACATGAACCAGTATACGAAGAGAATGTGTATACAAAATTTTTAAGCATTGTGTTAATGTCAATTCAAGAAAATTTGTGGGGAAGGTTAAAAGCATGTCCAGATTGTCGCTGGGTATTTTATGACCATTCGCGCAATGGAAGTAAAAGATGGTGCGGTATGTATGCTGGAGAAGGAGGAGGAAGAGCGTGCGGAACAATCGCGAAAGTGAAAAATTACCGGGCGAAGAGAAAGGGGAGATCGGGTTATGATGTGTAATTTATAGTAGGATAAAAAATTTGGATGGGGGAATGTAGCATATGAAAGGTACACAAATGTTAGCTTTAAATAAAAAGTGTTTGGATACAGTTGCACCTTATTTCTTTCAAGTGGATTGTTTACCGAAATATGGTCCGTATACGGCGTCTGAAGATGAAATTCATTTGTTCGATTCAATTAGAAATAAAAAGGTTCTTGATATTGGATGTGGGAGTGGACATTCGTTGCAATATATGGCGGAACATGGAGCAGAGGAATTATGGGGGCTTGATCTTTCAAGTGAACAAATTAAAACGGCGAATGAAACGTTAAAGAGTTGGAATACAAAGTTAATATGTGGAGCAATGGAAGAAGAAGGGGATATTCCGAAAGATTATTTTGATATTGTATACTCCATTTATGCATTAGGTTGGACTTCGGATTTAAGAAAAACGTTGGAATTGATGTATTCGTATGTAAAGCCAGGAGGAAGCTTTATTTTTAGCTGGGAGCATCCAGTGTACTCGAATTTACAGTATGGTACAGAAGAAATTACTATAAAATCTTCTTATCATGAGGAAACGCCTATTACGTTTGAAACATTTAAAGGAGAAAATGTACAAGCGACATTATATAAGAGAAAAATAAGTACATACATAAATGAGTTAAATAGAGCGGGATTTACAATTGAGAGAATAGAAGAGCCTGAACCATCGAGCTCGTTTGATGAAGAACTAGGTGAGCCGTCTACGAAATATTATTCTTTATATAAAGCTAGAATGGTGCCAACTACTTTTATTGTGAAGGCAAGAAAATGAAAAATACAGCGTACATTTTTTTCAGTGTACGCTGTATTTTGTTAAAGGTTAGTGCTTATCTTTTCGGCTGAAAAATATGTTGAAAGAAGTATTTGTGATGTAAGTTATCTACAATTTTATTTGCTTGATATGTGCGGTGTTGCTCGAGTCGAAGTCTTTGCTCCATCATTTTAATTGCGTGATCAGATAAACGTAACATTATACATGTCTCCTTTTCTATAAATATAGGTGTCTATTTGGTATCGATTCCATATTTATAATTAAGGAGGCACACTGTGTAACATAGGCAAAAAGCACCTTCCTCTCCCATTACGCTTACGAGGTTAGCTGTCGGACTCGGGAAGTGAGAGTTCCCTACTTAAAAAAGATTCGCCCCAAGTAGCATAGCTACAAAAGTGGTTCCCCCGCTCCAAATTTTGGATTCAGCAAAAGGTTTTATAAGGTAAAAAATAACATAAATAAATGAACAAGTCAAATTATTTTATGTTTTCTGTCTTTTTAATTGCGTAAGAATTATGCCGTCAGGAAGTATTATATCTGATACTGTAATGAATCCGTGTTTTTTATATAATGTAATAGCAGGGGTATTTGCTTTACCTGTTTGTACAATGTATGTCATGGAAGAAGGGAACATGTTAAAAATATAAAGTAGCAGTTTCGTTGCGATTCCTTTTTGAAAAAAATCGGGCGATACAACGAGTCGGTGAATATCAATTAGATTTTCTTCTTGTATAAAAGAAATAAATCCAACAAGCTTATTTTCAAAAAAATATCCATAGAATGTTTCACCGCAATTTTGAATATCGTTTACAGTATCATATAAACGGGGGATTGCGGTACTGTTTATATAATTTGCTTCAATTGTATAAGCTGGTATTTGAACTTGTAAAATAGATGTTGCTACTTCATAAGAATGGGAAAGTAATTTATGAATCATAAAATATGACTCCTCCTTTAAAGTAATTATATCGATATAATTGATTGTTGGATAAGTTTGACAATGTTTTTCTGTTTTGCATATAATATATGTATCTCCATACGTAAAATAGTAGTAGGTATATTTCTATAGTGAAATATAGTTAGTATTGATAAATACATATTTTCGTATTGAATCATACAACTATAATAGAAATGGAGGACTAAAAATGGGATGGATTATCACATTAATAGTTGGTGCTATTATAGGTGCAATTGCCAGTTCTATAACGGGTAAAAATTTTCCAGGTGGTATGTTCGGAAATATTATTACAGGTTTATTAGGTGCTTCGCTAGGTGGTAGACTATTTGGATCTTTTGGGCCATCATTTGGTGGGATTCATGTTGTGCCAGCATTATTAGGAGCAATCGTGTTAATTCTTATTGTATCATTTGTAGTGAAAGCTGCAAGGAAATAAAGATATAGATTAAGATGAAAAGCCCTGAATAAGGGCTTTTCATCTTTCGAAGAGGTGGTTTCATTGGAAAAAATAAATATAAGAAAAAGAGATAAGCTGAAAAAGTTTTTTAGAGAACACAATTATTTAGCAGTGCTACTTGGGTTTGCACTATTGTTCATTAATATTTTATTATTAACAAAAATATCATTTGTTTTTACACCGTTTATCGTCTTTTTAAAAACAATTTTCTTCCCGGTATTATTAGCGGGCGTACTATTTTATATTTTGCATCCATTCGTTTCACTTCTTGAAAAGAAAGGTGTTTCAAGAATCGTATCGATAGCCTCGATATACTTAATAGTAATTGGATTATTTGTGTTTTTAGTTTTAACGGTTATTCCAATTATTAAAGATCAAATTGATGCATTAATAGATAACTTACCGTATTTCGGTCATGAAATTGAACGAGCAGCACGTAGATTTGGGGAAAGTAATTTACTAGGAAAAATTCAGGAGAATTTAAATATTGATGTAGCGAGTATGGTAAAAGACTACACAGTAGACTTTACGAAGTCATTATCATCAGTGACTGGGAATGTAACTGGATTTTTAAGCACTGTTACAGAAGTCGTTTTAACGTTTGTAATGGTTCCGTTTATATTGTTCTATCTTTTAAAAGATGGTGAGCAATTACCGAATCACTTTTTAAAGTTTATTTCAGAGCAAAGACAACCAGCTGCGAAGAACATATTAGATGATATGCATTATGCGATTAGTTCATATATTAGAGGGCAAATTATCGTTAGCTTGTTTATCGGTATAATGCTATTAATTGGTTATCTTATTATAGGAATTAAATACGCTGTATTACTTGCTATTTTAGCGATGATTGTAAATATCGTTCCGTACGTAGGACCAGTTATTGCGATTACACCAGCCTTAATTATCGCATTTATTGACTCGCCAGCAATGGTTTTAAAAGTAATTATCGTTATGATGGTTGTACAATTAGCAGAGGGTAAGTTTATTTCTCCGCAAGTCATGGGGAAAAAATTAGACATTCATCCGATTACAATCATATTTATCATTTTAACTGCTGGAAACTTATTTGGGATTATGGGAATTATTTTAGCAATTCCAGGGTATGCGATATTGAAAGTGTTAGTTACGCATGGTTATAGGTTTGTTAAGCTGAATACGTAGAAAAAAGAGCTAAAACAGATTATACTGTTTTAGCTCTTTTTATCCTTTTCGGCAAGAAGACTCCTTCTGATTTGTGTTACGGGTGAAACCCAACAATTCAGGTGGAGATGAATTGCCGTCAGCAGGTAGACGAAACAATTTTGTTTCTTTTGTCTTACGATATAATCTGCCCTATATAAGGAGGGAATAGATTGTAAGACAACGAAATTGAATAATGATCATCATTCGGCTACTTGAGCCAAAAAGAATTACGATGAAGAACATGTTCGCATTTTGTTCCATTTCGTTCCCAATATTGATTTGTCAAAAATAATTTTAATGAATGCTCTAAGAAAGGTGGTGAAAACAATGGCTAGAAAGAAAGCGGTAAAAGTATTACGTAAACAAAAGAAAAGAGAAACTATACAACGATTCACGCAGAAACAAAATATCGGACGAGCTTGTCTCACAGCTAAAGAATTTCGTTTACTTCAACGCATGTCACATAGTTCAAAAGCATTGCGAAATGTTGGATTGTACACCATTAAACAAAGTTATTTGAACGATAATAAAATGGCTACTGTAAAGGAAGTAGATACTGCCATGCAAGCCGATATGAACTACTGGGGTATTCAATCAAACTCTGTGCAAGCGATTCGTAGAGCCTTATTTACAGAAGTAAAAAGCTTTTTTAAAGCGTTGGAACGGTGGAAGAAAAAACCTGAAACCTTCACAGGTCGTCCTAAGTTTCCGCATTATTCTCGTTCCACTGACAAACGAATCATTGAAATCTATCAAGTGCCAAAAGTGGATGAGAACGGATATTGGATCATTCCGATGAATGTTGCATTCAGAAAAAAATTCGGTTCCATTCAAATACGTATGCCTAAAAACTTGAGAAATAAAAAAATCTCCTATATTGAGATTGTACCGAAGCAAAAAGGTCGGTTCTTTGAGGTGCATTACACATATGAAATGCACGTTTCTCAAATGAAAAAAACATCCACGACTACTAGTAACGCTTTGAGTTGCGATTTAGGTGTAGAT
Organism: Bacillus sp. SH5-2; assembly: GCF_008368905.1. NCBI lineage: Bacteria > Bacillati > Bacillota > Bacilli > Caryophanales > Bacillaceae > Bacillus > Bacillus sp. SH5-2. The sequence goes on along the minus strand of NZ_QOSD01000015.1, from coordinate 58,621 downwards.
AGATTAGTAAGTTGCGTGACAAATACAGGTGATACGTTCTTAATTGATGGAAAAAAACTAAAATCCATTAACCAGTACTTCAACAAAATGATACGTAATCTGCAACAGAAAAATATGGAAAATGGAATTTCCAAACGTGTTGTAACGAACAAAATCGCTGCACTTTGGCATAAACGAGAACGACAAATAAATGGTTACATTTCACAAACGGTAGGCTTGTTATTTAAAAAAGTGAAAGCATTCGATATAGATACTATTATTGTAGGGTATAACGCTGGTTGGAAACAAAAATCTGATATGGGAAAAAAGAATAATCAAACATTTGTTCAAATCCCATTTCATAAACTGATGGAAGCGATTGAGAATAAATGTGTAAAAGAAGGTATACGATTTTTAAAACAAGAAGAAAGCTATACTTCAAAGGCTAGTTTTCTTGATAAAGATCCGGTTCCAGTTTGGTCTAAGGATAATAAGATGCAGTATCTCTTTAGTGGCAAACGAATCACTCGTGGTCTGTACCAAAGTAAATCAGGGAAATGTATTCACGCTGATATTAATGGTGCATTGAATACATTACAAAAATCAAAAGTTGTAGAATGGGATGAAAATCTTAAAGTGAAAACGACGATTCTATTAGAAGTGCAAAAACGTAAGGCTGTTGCTTCGCGCATAGCTTAGTGGGTGTGTCAACCATCCATGTGTACTCGACTTGTCGGGGCTTGTAGCACACGCCAGATTCATCTGAGTGGTGGCTTCTTCCACAAGGGAGAATTGCTTTTTTTCGAAAGGGTGGTGCAAGTGGGAAAACAATCGTTCGTTGTCAGTACCAACCAAAAATATACTTGGGGTGTTACCATAAGGTGGCATGAATGCTAGAGCGTCAAACTGTCTAGCGATAGACGAAAAGACCTAGCATTCTAACTCAAGCCCCCACTGAAACGCTTTATCTCAGTGGGGGGTAGTTGACTAAGAATGGATTAGTAATTACACTGTTTTTTTTGAATTGTAAATCGAATATCGTCGAATGAGACGGAAAATTCAGTTTTAAGCAAAGGGAAAATGTGATAAACTGTAAAAAATAAAGAAAAGCAATGAAGGAGAAGAGTACATATTCGAAACTTTTCAGAGAGCTGATGTGTGGTGGAAATCAGTAAGGGATGAATATGGAATGGGCTCTGGAGCTTCTAACTGAAATGAGTAGGTAAAGACGGTTACTTCACGTTAAGAAGTTGAAGTGAGCTATAATGATAGCTAATTAAGGTGGTACCGCGGGAGTCTCTCGTCCTTTTTTAAGGATGAGGGACTCTTTTTATTTTGAGAAAGGAGGAGTTAGGATGGATGAAAAAATAATGTTAACAGGAATTAAGCCGACAGGTTATCCGCATTTAGGAAATTACATTGGAGCGATTAAACCTGCATTACACATGTCAAAAAAGAATGAAGGAAAAGCATTGTATTTTATAGCGGATTATCATGCGTTAAATGCTGTGCATGATCCAGAGAAGTTCAGTAGTTATACGAAAGAGGTAGCAGCTACTTGGTTATCGCTTGGACTTGGAGAAGATGTTATTTTTTACCGACAAACAGAAGTGCCGGAGATTCTAGAATTAGCTTGGATATTAGCCTGCCTAACTCCGAAAGGGCTTATGAACAGGGCACATGCGTATAAAGCGAAAGTAGAACAAAATAAAGAGGCGGGTTTAGAGGTCGATACTGGAGTGAATATGGGATTATATACGTATCCGATTTTAATGGCAGCTGATATATTACTATTTCAAGCTACGCATGTACCTGTTGGAAAAGATCAAATTCAGCATATTGAAATTGCTCGTGATATTGCGACGTATTTTAATCATACGTTCGGCGCGACATTTACGCTTCCAGAGTATGTGATTCAAGAAGAAGGGGCTATTTTACCTGGACTTGATGGAAGGAAGATGAGTAAAAGTTATGGGAATGTGATCCCGTTATTCGCAGAGCAAGAAAAACTACGAAAATTAATATTTAAAATCAAAACAGATTCTTCACTTCCAAATGAACCGAAAGAACTTGAAACATTATTTACAATTTATAAAGAATTTGCGACAGAGGATGAAATACAGTCGATGCGTGAAAAGTATGAGACTGGAATTGGATGGGGCGATGTGAAAAAAGAGTTATTCCGCGTTGTAGATCGTGAATTAGCAGGTCCTCGTGAGAAATACGCAATGTATATGAATGAGCCAAATTTATTATATGAAGCGTTAGAAAGAGGTGTTGAGAGGGCGCGTGATATGGCTAAGGTAAATTTAGCAGAAATTAAAAAACGGATTGGATTTGAGAGGGGACGCTGAGCGTTCTCTCGTTTTTTCTATTTAAATGATTCGTCATATCGATACGTAAAATAAGGAGTTTACATGTCCTTTCGAAATTTATGAGTTGTATATATGAAAAAGTATGCTAATATAGGGGTGCTTATTAAACACATTTAATAAGTAAGGCTCATTCGATAACAAAGGAGATGATTGTATGAAAACCGAGAAAGAAAAGATGTTGGCAGGAGAAATGTATATGCCAGGTGATGAAGTATTAGTAGCTGATAGGACTGAAGCAAAACGGTTAACGCGTCTTTATAACGAGGCTATGGAAACAGGGGATGAGGGGCGTTTTACTTTATTAAATCAGCTTTTAGGTTCTTCAGCTGACGGAACATCACATATTAAACCTACTTTTCGTTGTGATTATGGTTACAATATCCACATTGGAAAGAACTTTTTCTCAAATTTCAATTGTGTGATTTTAGACGTTTGTGAAGTTCGAATCGGTGATAATTGTATGTTTGCACCTGGTGTTCACATTTATACTGCTACTCATCCGTTACACCCGGTAGAGCGGAATTCTGGCAAAGAATATGGGAAGCCTGTAAAGATAGGTAACAACGTTTGGGTTGGCGGGGGAGCGATTATTAACCCTGGTATTTCAATTGGAGATAATGCTGTAATTGCCTCTGGAGCAGTTGTGACAAAAGATGTACCTAATAATGTAGTTGTTGGAGGTAACCCAGCTAAAATTATTAAAACGATAGAAGAATAAAAGGTGTTTCAAAAGGTACTTTTAATTGGTCTTTTCGTGCTTGGAATGGCATTTGCAGAAGGGAGTGCCAATGATTGGTTACCTATTATAATGGTAGACGGGCATGAACAAAGTGTAGTGACTGGTTCAATTATGTACACTATTTTTGTATCAGCAATGACGTTAGCTCGTATGTGTAGTAGTTATTTCCTTGAGCGATTTGGTCGTGTTGCTGTTGTACGTGCAACGATTATGATGGCGATTATAGGGATTTCAATCGTAATATTTGGGAGTAACTCGTATGTTCTTTCAGTTGGTGTCGTGCTGTGGGGGATTGGTGCCGCGTTAGGTTCCCAATTGGTCTTTCAGCCGACTTCTAATGTCGCGACAGTTTCTATCATCGGTTTTACAGCGTTTTTAGCCGGACCACCATTTTTAGGTATACTTGGGGAAGCAGTCGGAATACGCAATACCTTGCTAGCTGTTTTATTATTTGTTCTCTTGTCTGGAATTGTATCATCAGTTACGAGAGAGAATGCATCGAGTTAAATACGGAGTACCTCTAGTAGAAATATATCACCTCTATTGCTTTAGAAAATGGTGTATGATATATTGTCAACGCAACTTATTAAAAGTGTTTAATAAGTATGTTGATTAAGGTGGTGAGCGATTTGAGTGAACAATTTGTTACTCAAAAATCGATAAAAGAAACGATCCTTCGCGGCATTCGTACAGCTCTTCTAGAGCAAGGTAGTGCAACGAAAGTTGAACTTAGTAATACACTAGAAATTAGTTTTCCAACGATAAGTAAATTTATAGAAAAAATGAAACAAGACGGCGAAGTCACTTTAGTCGGTTTAGATGATTCAAGTGGCGGAAGAAGAGCGAAACGATATGCATATAATCCAGAATATATGTTAGGTGTAGCGATATTTTTAGAGAGAAATGAGACAAACTATACAATTTTTAACTGTTTAGGGGAAGTGAAAGAACAAGGCAGTACTTCAAGCGTATTAATGGATACTGGTCTAGACGTATTAACAGAACAAATAGAAAGTCTAATAGCTACGTTTCCGAAAATAAGTTCCATATCAATTGGTGTGCCTGGTGCGGTCGATAATGGGCGTATTTTCTACATTCCTGGATATGAAAAGTTCCAAAATTTTAATTTGAAAAATCATTTGGAAGAACGGTTTTCTATACCTGTAGTAATAGAAAACGATATGAATGCTGCAGTGCTCGGCTATCATAAAAACACAGGAAGTAATGATAATTCATCTCTTGTATATTTGTATGCAGGTCAAAACGGTCCAGGTGCTGGGATTATGGTAAATGGAGATGTTATACGCGGAAGTACATTTTTCTCAGGAGAGATATCTTTCGTTCCGCAGTATGATAATAAAAATTTTTTACAAGCTTTGAGAAGTGGAGATAAAGTTAATTCAAATAATCGAGAGGAATATAATGTAGATGCTATTACCCGTTTAATAGCTACATTTATAGCTATTATTAACCCTCATGCTTTTATTTTCTGCGATGATGAAGTGAACCAATTTGTAATAGATCAAATTGTAAAAACTTGTCCAGAGTATATTCCAGCAGAACATATTCCGAAAATAACAGTGAGTGATTGGAAAGAAGATTATTTATATGGATTAAAAAGCCTTGGACTTGACCTTATGATTACGAAAACAAACAAAGAAAATTAAATGTACTGGCAATAAAGCATCCAATTGCCAGTTGAATAACATAAAAGAAAAGGTGTCGATTATGAAAATTGAACATGTAGCAATTTGGGTGAATGATTTAGAAGGAATGCGTGATTTCTATAAACAGTACTTTGGTGGTGAAGAAAATGGCTTATATCACAATCCGAAAAAGCAGTTTGAATCTTATTTTATAACTTTTGAAGGTGGTGCACGTCTAGAACTTATGAGACAGGTAGGGATAGACGATACATTACAAACACAAACAATAGGATATGCACATATTGCTTTTTCTGTAGGTAGTAAAGAAAAAGTGAACGAATTAACTAATACATTAAGAGAAGCAGGATACCCTGTGTTAAACGGCCCGCGTACTACAGGAGATGGTTACTACGAAAGTGTAGTAAGTGACCCTGAAGGAAATCAAATTGAGATAACGATCTAACATTCTATTAATAATTGATAAAAGTATAAAATTTGTTGTTCCCCAAAACATTTATGAGAAATCTATTATTTCTGTAGAAAGGGGGACATAATAGTGAGTGAGTCAATTTTTATTTTTTGTATATACCCATTGTTTATTTGTGTTATATCAATAGCTGGGACATATAAAATGGGTACATTTTACGTGATGCCAATTGTAACATTTCTTATTTTTCTTATTTTAAATGTTGCATTGTATGATCCATCATTTTTCTTTTGGGTTGGTATGTATACTATTTTTGCATTTATTGTTTCTTTTATAACTATATTTTTTGTAAAGGGATATAAAGTTGTAGAAAGAGAACGTTAACGGTGAACGATAAACAGCCTCATTTCACGTTGTAATGACGGGAAATGAGGTTGTTTTATTTCTATTTTTAATTGGATTGATAAAAATCGCGAAGAATCCCCTCAATGATTGGATGAAGAGTACTAGGTAACTTATCAAGCGGGAAAAAGCGTAATTCTTTTGACTCAGTTTGATCACATATAAGCTCACCGTGAAATTCCCGGCAAATATAAACGACGAGTACACCGTGTACTTGATCGCCGTTTGGATAAATTTGAAAGTAATCTGGTCCTGAGTATGTACGGAATAGTTCTGGGTTTTTAATGATAAGCCCAGTTTCTTCAAATACTTCTCGTTTTAAAGCGTCTTCTAGTGTTTCGTTATATTCTAAGGCGCCGCCAATAATACCCCAGCGGTTAAAATCTGTCCGAAGCTGTAGTAATACTTCATCTTTTTCATTTAATATAATGGCATGTGAACCAATTAAAATAAGTGGATGATTTCCTATTAGATTTCTCATGTCTTCAATATAACCCATAATGTTTCTCCTTACATTTAATAATAATTAGGAAGTTCTTTTAACATTCTTTCTGCTTTACGTGCTGTAAAGGCTAAGTTATGATCGTCCTTTGTTCTAAAAAATAATGTGCGTAAAAAGGTTTTAATGTTCGCACATAAAATACAATACTCATTAAGTGAAAGGCGTTTTCTAATTTGAGGAAGCCTTTTTATTTTTTTATGAATAATTGAAATTAACGTATCTTGTGAGAGGTCATGATACAGCATTGCTAGTAACGGAGTAACGATACGTTCATCTTCGTTGTTATGAAAAAGATCAGACGGAATGAAAATTTTATTTAATAAACAATGAATTAATTCTTCATACCACTGGAAGGTCGTATAGGAATTGTGAACAATTTCAGTAAAGGCATCAGATACGTGGGCGATACAATGAGCCCATCCTTTATTTTCGATATAGCCTCGAAAATCAGTTTCTAAGTTTGTATATGTAATGAGTTTGTTTTTTATTTCCTCGATATCCTCCTCTGTAAAAAAGTAGTGCGAGTTAGCGAATTGGAGTATTAATGCAATTAACGAAACAGTGTAAGAACGTGTGAAAACCCCATCTGTTTGTGGGGAGTGAATGTCACAATATAAATACTCATCACTTAAACAAGTATGTAACAGTAATTTCAGTTGATCGTCCATAAGGAATTCATGATGAATAAAATGAGCAAAACATTTATATATAAGTTGGTAACGAACGTAACTGTCAGTCGTTCCAATATATTGAAGCATGTTTAAAGTTAACTCATTTATATCTATATGTTGCAGTTGCGTATAGTCATTTTGTTGTATAAGCTCTAACTGTTGTTGCAGCGCTGTAATATCCAAGGGAGAACCTCCTCCGCACTTTAAAGATGCGATCTTTTCTAGTATTCTATATATTCAAGGACAATCCTGCTCATGCAAGGAGAACGAGTAGAAATTCGAGTATGACATAGATGAGGGAAGAAAATGACGAATATAGAACTGTTAGAAAAACATTTTAAAATAAGAAGAAGTGCTTCTTCTATAATGATAAAAGAAAATAATGCAGAGGTTTTTACAGAAGAGCAATTAGAAGAAATCATGCAGTATGTTGTTGCTGAGGCTGAAAAAGATGGAATAGAAATACATTTTGAGATTTCTTCAAAAAGTCCAAATTATGATGTGTATAAAAAATGCTTCGAAACGTATTCTTTTGAATATGTTACTGAAAACATGATTGTATTTAAGGATATATACGAAGTAGAAGATGTAGAAAGTGATATTGATTTTAAGCTAATTGAAGAAGTAGGAGAAGATGCTTTTTATTCTCTTTGGAACGAAATGACGGAAGAACAAGTCAATTATGATCAATTTGTAAATATGATGCTAGAAGAAATTGGTGAGCAATGGAAAGAACATTGTTTAACAGCGGTTGTAGGTGAGGAGCCGATCGGAATTGTAATCCCGCATATTGAAAGGGGTACGTTAGAAGAAGGAAAACTTATGTATTTCGCAGTCGCTCCAAAGATGCGAACTCAAGGGTATGAAGCAGCATTCTTTACAGGGGCAATGTTTGTCTTAAAGGAAATAGGTGCATCTTATTATATCGGTGAGACAAATGTACAAAATGAGTGGATGAAGGATGTTTTTGAAAAGAACGGATGTCAGCTGCTAAGTTGTACGGAGCGATATGTGAGGAAGTTTTAGGAGGATGAATGATGTATACTCTCGAACTCGTATAGCGGGAGGGGACTATATATGTTAAAGCAATCCATGCATTCATTCGTTTTATTGTATCCAAATGTATTGTTAGAAGGCTGGAAAATTGAAAAAGTTTCAGAACGTTATGAAGGTGAAAAGTGGGAAACTTTTTGGTTTCAAGTTGTTACGCCAACTAGTATGTTTCGGGTAAAAGAATTTTTTCTCGATATTATGGAACCAGTATTTCCGGATAGCTGTATTTCTCAAGCAAAAGGAGATTGTTTTCAATATAAAGGGCTTGTGTATTGGAAAGGTGTAAATTATAAGGGGAAAGAAAGTTATGTTACATCTACATGGAAAACACAAGTTGAAATTTCTGTTGATCGTGGATATGTAAACCAAGGTGAACTGGAAAGATTTCTATTTGGATTACAACCGGTACATACGGAGTTTGCGAAAATGATATTACATACACCATTTCACTTATTAAGCTTTCAAGCGAAGAGAGGTGAAATGAGTGAGATAGGAAGATGTAGAGAGTGGAATGCTCCAGATGACGTATTCTATGTAAAATTGCCAATTCATGAAAAGCTAAGTTGGAAATTCGAATCGGTCGGTTTCGGAAATGAAGAAACGCAATATGTATACTGGGACGAAGATAATAAACTATACGCACTTTGGGTTTGTCAGCATAAAAACAAAGCGTACTATCCTGTTTCTTCATGGGCAATGAACTATGGTCCAAAACAAATTATAAACGGGTTAGAGTTTTATTCGCACTCTGATCGCGGAACAGTTGTATATGAAAACCTCGGTAATGAACAAATCGCATACGTATTTCGAGGGAATCCGTGTACAAATTTTGAACAAGTAAAAGAACTTTTTGCCTGTTTGTAAGATAAAAAGAAAAATGAGAACGACAAAGTGGATATTCCTATAATACAATAGAGTAAGATTCGATTATAAGAGAAAGCGTTGGTGAAAGAATGGGGCAGCAAAGACATTGGCTACAAGCAACTGTAGAAAGAAATGAAGATAATACGTTACAAATAAAGTGGGAAAATAATATAGAAGAAGTTCGTATTTATTGGAGTACTTCACCAGATCATATTGAAGAAACCGGAGAATTACTTGCAACGATAAATGGAGAATCATCATATACAATTGAAAACTTAAGTGAAAATGAGCGTCCATATTTTAGACTAGTAGGTAGTAATGGACAAGCAGTAACAGTAGCTGAGCGTAGATTGCCATTACAAGGCGCGTTTAACTTCCGTGATATGGGAGGATATGAAACGACTGAAGGCCGTAAAGTAAAATGGGGCAAGTTGTACCGTTCTGAAGAATTAGCAGGACTAACAGATTCGGATATCGACTATTTACAAAAGTCTGGTTTAAAGTTAATTTGTGACTATCGTACAGACTTTGAGGTAAAGCATAAGCCAAACCCAAGTATTACAGGAGCTCGTCAAGTGTGCTTACCAGTTATGCAAGACTTAGCGAAAGACTTAAATATAAACGAGTTTTTCCAAGTTGGTGACCTTTCTATGTTAGGGAAACCAGGCGAATATCTGGTGAAAATGAATCAAGATTTCGTAAGTGGTAATGAAGCATTCGTGAGCTTCTTAAAACTAGCTCAAAATCCGGAAAACTTACCGTTAGTAAACCACTGTACAGCTGGAAAAGACCGTACTGGATTTGGTTCAGCATTATTATTACTTTTACTAGGTGTACCAGAAAAAAAAGTAATGGAAGACTACTTACTAAGTAACGGCTTCCGTGAAAAGTTAAATGAAAAAATGATGGCCTTCTTAGGTGCAAAATTACAAAACGATGAGAGCAGAGCAATATTAGGTGCAATGTTTGAAGCGCGCGCTGAATATTTACAAGCTGCGATTGATGAAGTTAAAAAGCAATACGGTTCAGTTGAAGCGTATGCTGAAAAAGCTCTAGGCTTTACGAAAGAGTCGTTAGAGGAAATGAAAGTGTTATTGCTAGAGGAGAAATAATGGAGAGGGAGGCTGATTGGATTAGCCTCCTTTTACTATTGTTGTTATAATTTTGTTAATGAGGATGTTGTGCACCGAGGAGAAAATGGATGAAAAGAACTTACGAATCGGGGGATAAAATGATTCATACACGTGTAAAAGCAGAGGGATTAAGAGAAAAGCTAGCAACAATATTAAGTCAAGATTATAAGGAACTAGCTGTTCAGGATTTAAAGGTGATTGGAACGGGAGTGCAAAATATTGTTTTTCGAGGAGATTCAAAAAAGGGGCCTTTGGCATTTCGAGTGCCGTGGGAAAGAGAAGTAGAAAATATAAATGAAGATTTATTTAATAGTCGGATTTCATTGCAAAAGGAAGCGGAGCTGTCTAAGCATTGTCATTCAAAAGGTATTCCAGTGCCAAAGATACACGGATTGCATCTTTCAACCGAACTTGATTTTTTAATTTCGGATTGTGTGTATACTGATCATATGCCAATTGCTGCATGCAAAATAGGGGAATTAGTGAGCAATCTTCATAGTATGCCAATTGATGGTTTGCATTACGAACAAAACATTAGAGAGCCCATTAGTAAGTATATAGCAGAACGAATTGTGAAACGGATAGAAGGGTTTAATACAATCACGAACTGTGAAATTAATCTTCCGGATACAAAAACAATTGAACATATTCTTAGTACAGCAGATCATGTAAAATGTTTATTACATATGGACATTCGACCAGCCAATTTAATCGGGTATAATGGTGAAGTTAAAGCAATAGTTGATTGGGATAACGCTTTAATTGGTCATCCATTACTGGAGTTAATGAGAATAGCTGAAACAAATGAGGTTAGTTGGGATGAATTTAAAGATGGATATAAGAATGATAGTATCTTTAATGTTACTCCTCATATTGTTAGTTTATTTTATAGACTAGATACAGCTGTCATGCTAGCAAACTTATTTATAGCACATTTGAAAATAAAAGATAAAGGTGTATTCTATAAAGAGCGGGTTAAAGCGCTTCATCACGAAATATATATAAACTTATAAGCAATGAGAACGAAGCTTTTAAAATAGGAACTAAGGAGAACATCATGAAATACAAAGTTATATTATTCGACGTAGACGATACATTATTAGATTTCCCTGAAACAGAGAGAAACGCATTACATAATGCGTTTGTACAGTTCGGTATGCCTACAGGCTATAATGATTATCTTGCAAGCTATAAAGAGATTAGTAACGGATTGTGGAGAGATTTAGAAAATAAAATGATTACGCTAAGTGAATTAGCGGTAGATCGATTTAGAAAATTATTTGCACTTCATAATATAGAAGTAGATGCGCAGCAATTTAGTGATGTATACCTTGAAAACTTAGGGAAGGAAGTACATCTTATAGAAGGTGCAGTGCAACTATGTGAGAACCTACAAGATTGCAAGTTAGGTATTATTACGAATGGATATACAAAAGTGCAACAATCTAGAATTGGAAACTCGCCTTTATGTGATTTCTTTGATCATATTATTATTTCTGAAGAAGTCGGTCATCAAAAGCCGGCACGTGAGATTTTTGATTATGCATTTGAGAAGTTTGGGATTGCTGATAAATCAAGCGTACTAATGGTTGGAGATTCGCTAACTTCTGATATGAGAGGCGGAGAAGATTACGGCATTGATACGTGTTGGTATAATCCGAGTTTGAAAGAGAACAGGGCAGATGTTAAGCCGACTTATGAAGTGGAGAGCCTGCTGCAAATTTTAGAAATTGTGGAAGTGGCGGGAGAAAAGGTAGCCTCATTTTAATCGTGTTGAAATTTGACGAATGGTCGATATAATTTCATATACTAAGATATGGAACAAAAAAGATGGCACCAAGTCAAAACAATTTTACTGAAAGAAAACAGAGAAATAACACTAAATAATATTTTAAGCTGTTTGTAATGACAAATTACAAACAGCTTAAAAATAAAAAAAGATTGCCTCTTAGGATATGAGCAATCTTTTTTATTTTGTTAGGAGATGAAATGTATATTTTTGTATCCTATCTCCATCAAGTAAAAAAATGTTTGTTCCCCAATAATGAAAAAATGAATTTAATTCTCATAAATAACTGTAAAGTGGTAAAAATTTCGTTTTGGAGGTAATTCGAAATTTTAAGTTAATGGGCATGGGGTGGAACCTTTTCCTTGTTTAGACTGGATATCCGCCTGTTGGCGGTGGCCAAGCACTAAATAATCTGCGGATCAGCACAATTTCTCCTAAATGGTAGGAGTTGTGAGATGCAATATTGCGTAGAACGCCGCCAGTCGTTTCACCAGGCCATTCCTCCAATGTTTTGTCCAATTGAACAGTTTGGGCAATCGTGCATGCCTGTTCAATCCCTTGAAGAAAATACTGAATAATCTGTTGCCACTCTTCCTCACTGGCAGGACATTCTTCTTCAGGCCAGCTCTCTTTTACATGGGCAGGCAATGCAGGCTTCTTCCCCTGGGCGGATAATAAGAGAAAATCTTGCCAGTAGGTCATGTGTTTTACTAATTGATAAATAGAATAAGGTAGTTCCTCTCTGCGTTTTCCCGCAAGCACCATGTCTATATCCGACAAAGCATTTTTGATGGGAAGATGTCCTCGTTCTCCTCTTAACGATTTTACTAATGCTAGGCTAAATGCTTTATTTGATTGATCCATAATAATTGACTCCCATCCTGTTTTATTTTCTAATTTGCTGATTTTAAGGTTCCGTCTCTTTTATATGTACTAAATAAATTATAGAAGATTTACGACTATTAAGAGAAAGTAAAATAAGATAAAAATAACAAGAATCCCTGACTTCTTAACGCACAGGAAATCGTTGTTTTTTATTTGAATAGTACCTTAATGTACAATTGTAGTAACAGATAAATCAAAGGTTCAAATGACAATATCCAGGTCTGCGATAATGTCAGCCACTTTTGATTTTAGCTTTTCCAATCCCTCCTGAATTTTATCCAATTGATTTTATTGTGAATGAACTATGAGTTGATTATAATGATTAGAGTGAACTCTAAGTCAAGAAAAAAATAATAAAAGGATAGTTATTCTATTATGAGGGAGTTCGCAAAGCGAAAATAGTGTTTCTATACTAAGGTCATTTACGTGTTATAATACATGAATTAAATGTGTATATATACATAGTTTCTCAGAGTGCTGCAATGTTAGGTATGAACTGTGTAACAACTAGAGGTGAGTAAAGGATGTTAACGTTTTTTTTTGAGTTAGACAAGAGTATCCCAAAGAAGGATGACCCACGATATGCTGCTTATGCAAAGGGCTTTATCGAAGGGGAGTTAACGATTCATGTAGATGATAGAGTACTTTTTCAGAAGTCATGCATGAAGGTCGCAGAGCTTGGCATTTATTTGGGACAGTGGATGGAACAAGTTCAATACGGGCAGAACGAACAGATGAATTATGAAACGCCTGAACGTGATGAAGTCATTCTCAGATTCTTTTATGAAGAGGACGATCAGTGGAAGATTTATTCCAGTTGGCAACAATTTGAAATTCAGGAGAGTATCTCTACTACGACATTAGTAGAGAGTGTTCAACGCTATTTATATGAGTTAAATAAAGAACTGCGCGCGATACAATATCCTGTTACGTTTGATCAGTACTTAAGAGGAGAGCGAATGATGCAGCTTTCTTACAAACGACCGTGTGATAGTAAAGCGGATATGACATCGATAGAGGTTTATAAGGAAAGCAAACAAGTAGGCGTAGTACGGGGTTACTATAAAAATACGTTGATGAGAGTACTAGATTTTATTCCAAAAGTTGGTAGTAATATCGTTTATGAAGTAAAGGATAGTAAAGACAATATTCGTATCATTGCAAAGGATGTAAGTAGGCAGCGCCAAAGAAAGATTTTAGTAACGTACATCGATAATAATGATGCAGAGCATGAAATACTTGTATGTGATGGAAAGTTATTAGATGCAAATTTCTTATTTACTTTTACATATAAGAGAGAAGAATATGTTGTTCACAAAACTTCAATTGGGCTTGGCAAGTTATTACGAAAAGGCTATGTAATCGCAGATTGGAATATTCGTCTAGAGGAAGATATGTATTATATCGAGATGAATGTGTATGATGAGGATTATATAGAGGATCAATACTTACTGTTAGGTGTCTTTCATGCAGTTTTGTATGGGTGATAGTTGTATAAATAAAAAATACCGGTATTCTTCATGGAAGAATGCCGGTATTTTTTTATGCAATTAATCCTCAAAAATAAAAACCTCTTCAATTGTACTATGAAGTGCCTTCGCTATATCGTGAGCAAGCTGTAAGGAAGGGTTATATTTTCCTTTTTCGAGATGGCTAATTGTTTCACGGCGTACACCAACACGTTTCGCTAAATCTTCTTGTGTCATATTCAATTTGGCGCGGTATTCCTTTATTCTCGTTACGAACGCCATGGTGCATCTTCCATTTCATCAATTGGTTTATCGTAAAAGAACATAGAGAAACCGAATGTAAGAATAAGTGTGCTGAAAATAAGAGCGATATCAATCTCTTGTAGTGTAGGGTTTGGAAATAACAGTTCAATAAACATAATGATAGCGGTAGTTAGTAACGTAACGATAAATGCATTGCGGCATGAGTTATTGACGATTTGTTCAAACAGTTCATCGTGTTGAACGGTTCTATACGATGTGAAAAAGGAGAAGAAGCAGAACATAGTAAATAATCCTTTTTCATAAAAAAAGCCAAGGAAACCGAAGAAACCGAGAAATCCTAAATATTTTATCCAAGTTGTTTTCATGATAGGTCCCCCATTCAATGTTAGAAATAAGTCATATTATGTTATAAATATATCACATATGGATAGGAATGGTAATAATAGTTTTCTAGTTTGCTTCATAATAATAGTAAAAAGAGGAAATATGCTGCGAAATAAAGAGGATAATATTGTAAAATGGTTGTAAGGAGGGGGAGGAAGGAATGTTAACTTGGATCATGATCGTTGTATTACTTGTAGTGATTACTGTAGTGGCGACGGTGTTAATTGGACGAAATGGTGATGCAAATTATAGTAAAGCGACAAAAGGGAATATTAAACGGCTAACGATGATTTATATTATACTAGCTGTCGTTTTAATCGTTGGATTAGGAGTTTACATTTATTTTAAAGGTTAAATAAACTGAAAAATACAAAAATCTAAAAATAAAAGTATGCTATAATATCAATATAGTTATTTGGTAATTAAGGAAAGGATTGGATGGAATGATTGAAATTACGAATGTGTCAAAAAGTTATAATGGGTCTACCTATGCAGTAAAAGATTTAAGTTTATCTGTGCCTAGCGGAGAAATCTTTGGTTTTTTAGGACCGAATGGTGCGGGTAAATCAACGACAATTAAGATGATTACTGGTATTCATGGGGTGGACAAAGGAACGATTACGATTAACGGTAAAGATAGTATGAAAAATCCGATGGAAGCGAAAAGGACGTTTGGTTATGTTCCAGATAGTCCAGATATGTTTTTACGATTAAAGGGAATTGAATATTTAAACTTTATGGCAGATATGTATGAAGTGCCGAAAGAAGTACGCCAAGAACGAATTGAGTCTTTAGCGAAGAAATTTGATCTTTACAATGCGTTATCGGATCAAATTCAAAGTTACTCACACGGTATGAGACAAAAAATCGTTATTATTGGTGTACTCGTGCATGAGCCGGATGTATGGATTTTAGATGAACCGTTAACTGGTCTTGATCCGAAATCTGCATATATTTTAAAAGAAATGATGAGAGAACATGCGGATAAAGGAAAGATTGTATTTTTCTCAACGCACGTATTAGAAGTAGCGGAAAAAATATGTGACCGCGTTGCGATTATTAATAAGGGGAATTTGCAGTTTAAAGGGAATTTAGATGAAATGAGAGATCATTTTAAATCCAATGAATCACTTGAAAAAATGTTCTTGGAGATGACGGGCAATGAGTAAAATTTGGACGTTAACGAAAGTATTATTGAAATTAAATTATGCAGATTTTATAACAGATAAGAAGAAACGATGGGCGTATTTATTTTCATTTGCAGCCATTTTATTTGTTGGCTTTTTAATTTTTGGTTCGATGACGCATGGAATGTATGAAGGAATGAAACATTTAGGGCAAGACCCAGGAATGATTATCGCAATGGGCCTTGCGATTGCGAGTATATGGGTATTTTTAATGAGTATTACGAACATTTTAACTGTATTTTATTACAGCAATGACATTGAAATGTTACTGCCGTTACCATTAAAACCAGCGCAAATTATTTCGGCAAAATTTTTAACGGTATTGATTACACAATACGTAATGAGTTCATTCATTTTACTACCAATCTTCATTACGTACGGTTTAAAAAGTGACGCATTTATTACATATTACATATACATGATTTTCATTTACATACTCTTTCCAATCGTGCCGTTAGTATTAGCTTCGTTACTGATGACAGTTATTATGAGGTATACGAATATAGCAAAAAACAAAGATCGAGGAAATATATTTATTGGAATCATAAGTATACTATTTATTGTAGGAATTAACGTATTTATGCAGTGGAGAAATAAAAGTTCGTTTTCTGAAGATGCAATTACGGATTATCTTGCGAACAATCAATCCTCTCTTCTAGTACAAATGACGAATTATTTTCCGACTACATATTTTGGAGCAGTGGCATTAGTAGAAAATGCAAATTGGAAGGGTCCTTTATATGTAATGATCTTTGCACTTATTTCATTTGTATTTTTTGTGTTGTTTTATTACATTGCAGAGCGTACATATTTAAAAGGGGTTATTGGACTTTCAACGAGTACAGCAAAAAAAGAGGTCATTTCAGCAGAAGATTTACAAAAATCAACGGTACAAAGTTCACATTTGAAAGCGTATGTGAAAAAAGAGTTTAAAACGTTATTCCGTACACCACAATTTTTCTTAAATTGTATCGTACAAACTTTCGTTATGCCGATTATGTTGTTCTTCGTTTTATTTGTACAAGATGGGAATTTAAAATGGATCACGGGATATATTGATAACCCAAAATCAGCAGGCCTTGCAATTGGCGTTGGGCTTTGTGCATCGTTATTTTTAATGGGAAGTAACGTCATTGCAACAACTTCATTTTCACGTGATGGAAGCTCTTGGTTTGTGAATCGTTATTTACCAGTAAAAGCTTCAGATATCTTTTTTGCGAAAGCGATAACGGCTTGGTTAATTAATGTAATCATTTTAGCGATATTTGGTATTACGATGGCAGTTGTAGCGGGAATTTCTCCGGTTTTCATGATACTTTGGTTCTTGCTAAGTGCGAATGGTTTATTGTTAATTAATTTAATCGGTACACGCTGGGATGCACAAACTGCAGATATACACTGGGATACAGAGCAGAAGTTATTTAAAAGCCGCTATACAACTTTGTGGAATTTTTTAGCTAATATTTTAATAGCTTTAATTATTGTAGCGGGAGTAAGTCTATTATACTTCTTCCTTCAAGTAGGACTGTGGGTTATGTTTATCGTTTTATTTGTAATGTTTACGATAGTAAATTATATCTTTATTAAAATTTTAAAATTAGGTGCAGAACGTATATTGTCAAATATTGAATAAAAAGATAGATCCTCTGTATTCGCGTGCAGAGGATTTATCCATAGATGGAGGAGAAAAGGTGAAGAAAATAGCAATTGTAACAGGGGCAACTCGTCTAAATGGAATTGGTGCAGCTGTATGCAAGGTGCTTGCTCAAAAGGGGATAGACATTTTTTTCACGTACTGGTCTCAGTATGATAAAGCGATGCCATGGGGAATGAATGATCAAGAACCATTTTTGTTGAAAAAGGAAATTGAAAGTTTCGATGTCCGATGTGAAATGGCAGAAATTAATTTATCGCAGTCATATTCACCAAACCGTTTGTTTTATATGGTGTCAGAGCGTTTAGGCGGTCCATCTATATTAATTAATAATGCAGCGTATGCAACTCATACAAAAGTTGAGGAGTTAGATGTAAAGCAGCTAGATAAACATTATACTGTGAATGTCCGGGCTACTATGCTATTAAGTTCATTGTTTATAAAACATTATGCACTTAAAACGAGTGGAAGTATTATTAACCTTACTTCAGGACAGTCATTAGGAGCAATGCCAGATGAATTGGCATACGTAGCAACGAAAGGAGCAATTGAAGCATTTACAAAGTCTGTTGCACCAGTTGCGATGGAGAAAGGGATTACGGTGAATGCTGTTGATCCAGGACCAACGAATACAGGATGGATTACAGAGGAGCTAAAGCATCATTTAGTGTGGAAGTTCCCCCAAGGTAAAGTAGGAGAACCGGTGGATGCAGCGCGCTTAATCTCTTTTTTAGTAAGTGAAGAAGCAAAATGGATTACTGGGCAAGTTATCCATTCAAATGGAGGTTACTCATAAATATATTATGTTAACAAATATTGAGAAACAAAAAAATGAAAGAAAATTTTATTTTTTTGTATAAATAAAATGTCAAGAAAGATAAAAATTTGATAGGAGAGTATATCGTCATATGAAGATTGTAATTCTTCATGTGACAATATACTCTTTTTCTTTTACAACAGGAAAGAAAAATGAAGTAGAAGAAACTCGAATATTAAAACGAGTTTATCAGTTTTTGTACGTATTATTATGAAGATTACTGTCGGAAAGATGGTAATTCGTGTGAAAAGGGATTTTTTAAGGGGGAATCGAATCGTAAAGGGGAGGATAAAAACGTAAACATAGGGGGATTTATATGAAAATGAAAAAGATCGCTATCGCATCGATAACAATTGGTACAATGCTTACTATGGCAGCTTGTAGTCCTTCAGCAGATAAAGAGACAGAGAAGAAGGAGCAAGTAACAGCGCAAAATGAAGGCGAAGCAAAAACGACAAGTACAGATGAAGCGTCAAAAACAACGAAAGATACTGAAAAAGAAACAAATACTTCTTCAAACGAAAAAACAGATAAAGATGCAAAAAATACGAAAGAATCATCAGGAACAGAAAGTAACGGTAAAACATCAACTCAAAACGAGAATGTGAAAACAAAAGAAAAAGAAACGACAGGTAAAACGAATGAGCAAACGACTAGCGGAAAAACAACAGATCAAAGTACAAGTACAAACTCAAACGGAAAAACAACGAAAGATCCGAAGAAAAGTGTAGCTGTGAAAACGAGTGTTAAAGAAGTTGCTGCATTAGTTGAGAGCTTAGACAAGCAATTAGCTGCGAATCCGAAATTAGAAACAGTAAATAAACTTGGAAAACAAATTAATGAAAAGTGGGATGTAATCGAGAAAGAGTTAGAAGCATCACATCCAGCTGAATATAAAACAATTGGACAAAGTATGTATCCGTTAATTGTAGGAGCGGAGAAAGAAAAGATAGATATTACTAAAATGAAGTCATTAACGACGAAAACGAAAAAAGATTTAAATCAGTTATTGACGAAGTTATCGTAGTGTGAAAAGCGCCTACTCGTGTGAGTAGGCTTCTTTTCGGTTGAGAGTTTATTTCAAAGGTAATGGGAAACCTATTTAAAAAGGATGGTGATAAAAATGACAATCGATCGAATTTGTACAATTGGTCCAGCAAGTAATAATAAAGAAACGTTAGCAAAGTTAATAAGTAATGGTATGAAAATAGTGAGGTTGAATTTATCACATGGCACACATGAAAGTCATAAAGATATCATTCGCTTAGTGAAATCGTTAGATGATTCTATTAAAATTTTAGGGGATGTACAGGGTCCTAAAATAAGGTTAGGTGAAATAAAAGGAGAACAAATTACGCTTCAGGCGGGAGATTCTTTTATTTTACATACGCAACCAGTTATAGGGAGCAGTACAGAAGCAAGTGTGGATTATGAAGGGATTACGAATGATGTGAAAGTTGGAAGTAGAATTTTAATTAATGATGGAGAAGTTGAGTTGATCGTTGAGAAGGTAAGTACGGATAAAATAGAAACAAAGGTCAAAACAGGTGGTAATATCTCATCTCATAAAGGAGTGAATTTACCAGGGGCAATCGTTAGCTTACCAGCTATTACAGAGAAAGATAAAAAAGACATTCAGTTTCTTTTAGAAGAGGATGTTGATTTTATTGCGTGTTCTTTCGTACGAAAACCTAGTCATATAAAGGAAATACGAGATTATATACAACAGTATAAAGAAACTTCCCCTAATGTAATTGCAAAAATAGAAACGATGGAAGCGATCGAGAATTTTCAAGATATATGTAAAGAAGTAGATGGAATTATGATTGCAAGGGGGGATTTGGGAGTAGAGTTGCCGTATCAATTTATTCCGCTCTTGCAGAAAATGATGATTCAGGAATGCAATCGAACGAATACATATGTCATTACAGCGACACAAATGCTTCAATCTATGGTAGAGCATTCTATACCTACAAGGGCTGAGGTGACTGATGTGTTTCAAGCTGTACTCGACGGGACGAATGCTGTTATGCTTTCAGCTGAAAGTGCGTCAGGTGAACATCCAATCGAAAGTGTGAGAACATTACGCCTCGTTTCTGAATTCGCTGAGCATGTAAAAAAAGACGGGCCTTTTGCGATGAAAGATGTACTGAAATTGTTGCATAAGTCTTTGGATGAGTGATGAATAAAAAAGAGGGCGGATATGCATCCCCCCTCGTGTTTTTAACTCATATTAATCTTGCTCTTGCTCATCCAAAATCTTATCAAAAGCAGCAGATACTTTGTCAAATTCTTCGTCATTTTCAATGTAGGAAAACTCATTATCTTCTTCTACTTTTAAAAAGAAGATATCAATGTCTTCCTCAGTTTCTGTTTGAATGTCTTCTACGAAGGCAACTGCAATATATTCTGCACCTTCCACATCCATAGCTCCAAGTACTTCTACTTCCTGATCCTCATTATTCTCGTCACTAAGTGTAAACACTTCGCCAACTTCAATATCAGACATATTCATTCTCCTCCTGTTCGGCTCTAAAAATAGAGCGCTCAAACTGCATACATACTAATATATCTTTCCATGAAAAAGTAATTTCATACATAAGAAAAATCAAATTCTACTTCTTTAGTATGAGTATACAGCAATAAGGAGCATTATTTTTTGCGTGCTCTATTACTAAATCCATTCAACAATTGTATCCATACTCTGTCTTGTTTTATCACGCTTCGGTTCTTCTTTACGGTAACCAAAGGCAACCATAACAGATACTTCAAGATTATCGCCTTGTATTATGCCTTCTTGACGAAGTAAAGAATCTACTTTCTCTTTATCAAATCCTTCTATTGGACAAGAGTCAATGCCAATTTGAGCTGCACTCGTCATCATATTACCTAAAGCAATATAAGTTTGCTTAGATGCCCAATCAAATACAGCACGGTCGGATTGTAATAAGTTAAAATCTGATTCCTGGAATTTTTTGAAGAATTCATATCTAATTTTTTGAGTGTCTTCAGGTAATCCAATAATATCGTTCATCATATATTTAATATACTCTGCATCATAATGCATATCTTTAATGTTTCTTGAAAGAACAATGACAAAGTGACTTGCTGTTGCAAGTTGCCCACCAGCGCCCCATGAATACGGTTGTAGTTTTTCTCTTAATTCTTTATTTTGTACGACAACAAATTTCCAAGGTTCATATCCAAAAGAAGAAGGAGATAATCTGCCTGTTTCTAAAATGAATTTAAAATCCTCTTCTGAAATTTTGTGCATAGGATCGAACTCTTTACATGCATGTCTGAAATGAAAAGCCTCCATAATTTTTTCTTTTGTCATTTGTTTTGTATTTGTCATAAAAGTTCCTCTTTTCATTATTTTATTTTTGTAAGTAAATTATATTTTTAAAGTAATATAGAAACAAGTACGCACATTTATGTGGTATAGTATCAAAAAAGATACTATTGGTAAGGGAAGGGATTTATTATGGATTGTTCAAACGAAAATAATATAAATTACCCATTTTTAAATAAATATTCTTGTCCAGTTGAAGCTATGGTTGAGGTGATTGGAGGGAAATGGAAAGGGGTTATTTTGTATCATTTATTAGATGGGACAAAGAGGTTTAATGAATTAAAAAGATTAAAACCTAATATCACACAAAGAATGTTAACACTGCAGCTGAGAGAACTCGAAGCAGATGGCATCATACATCGTGAAGTATACCGTGAAGTGCCTCCAAAAGTAGAATATTCGTTAACGGAGCTTGGTGAATCACTTCGTCCAATGATTCTATTAATGATGGAATGGGCGACTCATAATATGGAGAAAGTTTTGGAGAGTAGAAATACACAAAATAATAGTAAATAGTTGAATTTGGTATAGTAGAGACGGACAGGGATTTTTCTTGAATTGGTAGTAGGGCTGGAAACATGTAATATAAAGAGAATGGATGAGAAGTGATGTTAAGAAATAACATTATTGCACTGTTGATTCATCTTTTTATTTGCGTTTTCAGGTGGTTATTATCAAATTTCATAACAGATATATTAAATACGTGTAGTTTTGAGTGGATTATAATTATTTTATGTAAACTAATTATTGAGTTAATCTCAGCTATATAAAAAACTTGTATACAAGATTCTATAATGGTAGGACGGCACTTTTAGTTTAACGCATAATACATCCATTATTTTTAGGGAACAGTAATTTAAAACTTTAAACAATGGAGGTTATACTAATGCAAAAAGTGCTTTTTTCTTTCTTTTGCATATTTTGTTTCGTAATTGGAAGTTCTTTCACTGTTCATGCTTTTTCTCCAAAGCAGTTACCGATTTCTCAAACGTCAGATCGATGGAAAATCGAAATTAAGCAACCTGATAAAAAACTGGTTTAGTTACATCTAAAAAGGATGTTTTTGATACGTATGGTTTCGAGGTTAAAGATATAGGGAAGGATGCTTATCATGTAACTGTTGAAGTATTTCGAAATGAACCAGATTCTCAGACGAAGTATGAACTTTTCACTTCTAAAAAAGATCATGTGTTAAGTAAAGAAGTTGCTTTTAATCATGCGAATTTTCCTATATCCGTTCAGTCTGATGAACTTGAAGTTATTATAACTTGGCAAGAAAAGCCTTCTAGAATGCTAAAAGATGGACAAAAAGATTGTGAGGCGGAAAGAAAATATAAACAGACATTTATATTTAACCAAAATTAAATTGCGCGAAAAAACTCCATTATTTATTAATGGAGTTTTTTATTACATCATTTGCATTTTGAGAACACTTCACAGTCATAGTGTAGTAGGCATAGTAAAATACTTATTCAATGTATTATCTTTCAAAGAAGAAAGAGGAACCTTCACCTCACTACCTTCCTTCATATTCCGCAGCACAACAGTGTCTGTGCTAAGTTCTTCTTCCCCAATAATAAGCACATAAGGGATATTCTCTTTATTGACGTAATTAAGGGCACGTTTTAGTTTGCGTCCTGCTAATTCTAGTTCGACTTTTAAGGAAGTAGTAGAACGTAATTGCTGGGCGATTTGTAAGCATTGTAATTCTGTTCCGAGCGGGATGATAAATAAATCGGCTGTAGATGATATTGTTTCTTTCTGTGATAGTGCTGTATAAATAACGTCTAAACCGAATGAAATACCGACTGTTGGATAGTTCATATTATCACCACGGAATGCTCCGATAATGTTATCGTATCGACCGCCGCTACCGATGCTAGATGTAATCGAGCCATCTTTTAGGAAGATTTCATACACGGTACCTGTATACATTGTGAGTCCTCGTGCTAAAAATGGATTGAATATAGCATTTTCATTTATTCCAAGGGCGATTAAATATTGCTGTAGTTTTTGTAATTCGTTTACTCCATCGGCAACGAGTTGGTTATTGAAAGCTTCTTTAAAGTCAGCAATTGTAAGCTTTAGACAAGATAAAACGGTATTACATATCGTATCAGCCATTTCTTCAGTAATTCCGCGCTCTAATACATCTTTTCGTACACCATCTATCCCAATCTTTTCGATTTTGTCTAATGATAAAATGACGTCACTCGTTAGTTCAGTAGGGATGTTAATGGCCTGGAGAATACCGTTTAACAACTTCCGGTTATTATATTGAACCGTTACTTCTAAGTTTAACGTTCGGAACAGCTCAAACGCCATACTCATAAGTTCAGCTTCTGCCATGACAGACTCAACACCGACTATATCAACGTCACATTGTATAAATTCACGAAATCGTCCTTGTTTAATCGGGCCATCTCGAAATACTTTTCCGATTTCATAACGTTTAAAAGGAAGGCGAATATTCGGATTCATTGCCACAACTTTTGCGAATGGAATTGTTAAGTCGTATCGTAAGGCAAGTTCGCGTTTTCCTTGATCCTTAAGTGTATATATTTCTTTTAAAATTTCATCGCCACCACCGTACTTGTAAGACATAAGCTCATACATATTTAACGTTGGTGTCTCTAACGGTTTACATCCGTACCGTTCAAACGTATCTTCACAAGCTCTTTTAATTTTATTTCGTAGTACTTGCTCTTCTGGTAAATAGTCTTTCGTTCCTTTTACATTTTTCATTTCCATTGTAATCACTCCTTTTTTAAATTAAAAAAAGCTATGCAGGTATAAAAATACCCACATAGCTTTATGAACGCTTCGTGGGTCAACAGGAAAAGCCCTGTACCCACGAAGAAAAATTTTTCTTCGGATACACGGCGTTACGTATGATGATGAAGTTGGAAAGAAGTATTAAAATTTCGCATTACAAATCTCTCCTTAACATAAGTTTTTTTCAAAGTATATCAGATGATTTTTGAATTATCAATATTTTTAGTTTTGAAATATACGTGAAGTTATGTAGGAGAAATGGAAAAGGGTGTATAATGAAACCTAATAATATGAAATAACTTTTTAAGGAGTAGCTCATGAAAAAAGATAAAACAAATGCGATGCGAATATTAGATAAAGAAAAAATTGAATATTCGATGATGTCATATGATCCAAACGATGGGAAAATTGATGGCGTATCAGTAGCTGAGAAAATTGGACGAGAAGTGAGAGAAGTATATAAAACGTTAATTGCTCAAGGGAATAGTAAAAATTATCACGTTTTTATCATTCCAGTAGATGAGGAATTGAATTTAAAAGCTGCAGCGAAAGCAGTTGGTGAAAAGAAAATTGAAATGATTGCTGTAAAAGATATTACGAAAGTGTCAGGATACATTCGCGGCGGTTGTTCGCCAGTCGGCATGAAGAAGTTATTTTCTACATGTATCGATGAAAGCGCCCAATCACTTGAAACGATTATTGTAAGTGGAGGGAAAATTGGCGTGCAAATTGAGCTTAAAGTGGATGACTTGGCGAAAGTGACGAGAGCGCAGTTTGGTGAGATAACGAAGTAAATATACATAGGGAAAGAAGTTCTAGTTTTATTTAATTTAGATAAAGATTTATAGGATAATTAGTCCATTATGAGGGCGGATTATCCTTTTTTATTTACAAAATGAAGATTGAGTATTCGGTTTAATCAATGTGATATAGACATGTAATTTGAATTGTTTGTTTGGCTTTGGGAGAAGGACAAAACCTCGGTGCGAAGACCTTAAATAAACAATCATAATTATCAATATTAAGATTAAAGGTACTCTTAATAATAAATAAATGATGGGAGAGTTTTTTTATGAGGGTTCAAGAAATAACCATCGGTAAAAGAAAGGCTTTCCTTCTATTGGATTCGGAGGGAGTGCCTTTTTGTTTTGATCTTGTCTTTTTGTCCTTCGGCTTGGCCAGAAAAGCAAACGAGCCGAAAAAATCTGCTTACTACAAAAATACACCGAGTAGGAAATTGTTGTTTATTTAAATGTTCTTCAAAACTACGTACTTCTGTAAAATTTGTAGAAAACACACGGAAAATGACGAATCAATATTATTGTGTGAATATTTAGAATATTATAAAATCTGTACAGGTACTTAAATCAAACAATGTTCAAAAGGAGGATAAATAAAACGGTAACTAGGGGGTTACAATTTTTGGTCCAAAAAACAAGAGAGGGTACGTATTTTCTCCAAAGATGGTATTCGCTGATTAGAAAATAATCAAACTTTAAAAAGGAGAGGTTATCAATGAGGGGAAGCAGGGAAAGATTTCTTGTTTTAAGTTTGCTAATTTTAATCTTAGGTTTCTTGAGTTTTAACATTCAAAATAAGGTTTATGCAACAGATGCTTATAATAGTTATAGAATGATTGGCGGTGTAGGTAATAAATTATATTACATTGGAAATGCAAATACTTATCAAAGGAACTCATCTGTAAACGCAATGACAAAATGGAATAATAGTAATGGTGGACTTACTTGGACACCTATTTGGTTTAGCCAAACTACTAACAGACCAGATAGTGATATTGATATAATGTTTAGTAATTTTGGGAATACAGGATGGTATGGTTCAACAGAATGGTACCGTAGTAGTACCAAACTAAACTCATGGTCCGGAACACCAACAGGTAATTGGAGTTGGTCTAAGATTAATATGAACGATTACTACTATGCAGATATGCAAAACTACAATACCAACACTGAACGTGTTGTTTCTCATGAAATAGGGCATGCTATGGGTCTTGCTCATAACGATATTAGTACAAGTGTAATGCGTATTAAATGGCCGCAAGTACTTGCGCCAAGTAAAGCTGATTTAGATGAAATTACAAGGATGTACCCATAATAATTAATAGGAGGGCCTTAAAATGAAAAAATATATTCCATTTTCTATAATAACAACAGTTGTATTATTGGCTTCTGGATGTTCTCAGTTTAATAGTGAAAACGATGCAACGGTAAATAAAAATCAGATAAAAACTGCTGAGGTAGCAAATAACTCCCAGCCAAATGATTTTCCTGTAATTAATATGGGTGGAAAAATGGTGAAATACTATGACGACACAGCCACTTTGGTAAATGACAGCTCCTCTGCAATTGAAGGGAATATAGTTAAAAATAAATATACTATATATAACGAAGTATATTTTACTATTTCAACAGTTGTTGTCACAGATGTATTAGAAAGTAATGATAATATTAAAGTAGGCGATAAAATAACGGTTCTTCAAACTGGTGGAGTTTTTGAATATAAGTCCGATCCAAAAAATAAAAAGACATTTGATACGGGGCAATCAATGAAAGATGGTCAACAATTTGAAGTAGTTTTTGAGAATGCTCCTGTTATAAAAGAAAATAAAAAAGTAATTCTTTTTTTGGAAAAATATAAGGGCCCAATTAGTTGTCAATATGTAACGAGTGGTGATTTCCAAGGGAGATTTCCAGTGGATGAAAATACAGATACTGTGAGTCCGCAAAATAAAGATTTTAAAGAAAAATTCATAAAAACAAATGACTTAAAGGAAAAAATTAAAAAGTTAAAAAAGGAAAAACAATAAAACGAAAATAATTAAGCTATCAAATAATAGAAACGAAACCAACTGTGCTATTTAAAATGGTACAGTTGGTTTCGTTTTGGTATTAACGCTTGCGAAGGTAAAGGTTTTGGCGATTTTGGGCATTTTTCCCGAATCCCCGGAAAGGTATAATAACGAGAATTATGTAAATAAGCCGTCCAAATGGACGGCTTATTGTATTTTTTTGCCTAGCTTGTTTTTTCAAAAATACTGGCAGTAAGACACCTACCTTAAAAATCTACGAAAGTGAGGAAGTTAGAAGAGAGAGTAACTACCTGTAAAAGTCCGATTGGTGTGGGTACCTATGAATCTTATACCAATCGGGCTTTTTTGTAATTGTCGTTTCAATCCCATGAAGGAAACAGCATTGTTCAACTAACTCTATTACAGAAGCCCATATACCCTCATCACAATGATTCTATAAAGAACCTATCATAAGAAATCTCTCTTTTTTATTTATAGCAAAGATTAAAAAAAATGTGAATTTCATAGAAAAAGAACGACATATGAAGTAAAATGTTAAGTATTGTTTTATCCATTTCAGTGGTTGAGATGGATAAAACTATTTTAGTTTCTATCATTCTCTTTAATAATTGTTTGAAATGTTCTTACATATTGATTTATCTGGGAGAATGTATAGATTTCGATTGATTATATGTAATGAAAAATGAAGGTGTTATGTAACTATTAGGATGTACATTAGAAGAAGTGTGAGGAGGAAGGTATATCTATTAAAATAGCGAGATATACTAAATTAAATATGAGTATTAGATTGAATAAAAAAGTAGTAGCATTAACAGCAGGACTAACGGTATTATCCTCATCGATGGTATCGTTTGCAGAAGAACAACCATCTGTAAATAACAATCAATCTATAAGTGTTCAGGAACAAAGCGGGACAGATCAACTTCAAGTATCAGAAGAACAAGTTTTAAAAAGTATTGAAGAAAGTTTTGAAGGGGTAGATGGACGTGGTGAAGGTACTGTCAATAATAAGAAAGTGGACAGTCTTCAAAGTTCAGAAGGTATTTATGAAGAAACGGGTACATTAACGGTTCCTCACAATTCAAATAGAACAAAGCGTAGTCTTGCTTTCTCAGCACCTACAGTTTCTAGTACGATAAACGGGGTTCCATTCACGGAATGGATTGTTCCAGCAGGTAACGATAATATTCGCCCTCAAAATCATATGATTCCAAAGTATATTACAATCCATGAGACTGATAATAAAAGCGTAGGAGCGGGAGCTAAAAGCCACGCTCAATACTTATATAACCAAGCAGTAGGGGAAACAGACCGAGCTGCATCATGGCACTTTACAGTAGATGATAAAGAAATTTATCAACACTTGCCATTAAACGAGAACGGATGGCACGCAGGAGATGGTGATGGACCAGGTAATAGAGAATCTATTGCAATTGAAATTGCAGTTAATAGTGATGGTGACTACAATAAGGCAGTCGATAACGCTAAGAAACTTGCAGCTTATTTAATGAAAGAAACGGGTGTACCATTAAACAACATCGTAAAACATCAAAAATGGAGTGGTAAAAACTGTCCCGATATTATGATTAATAGTGGACAATGGGTTCCATTCGTAAATGGCGTTGAAGGATATTATAATAAATTTTATCAACCGACAGACGACATAACGGGAGGTTGGTATGAATCAGCTATTCGTGATTTGAACAGAAGAGGTATTATGGTAGGAGAAGGAAACGGCATTTTTGCGCCTAATAGATCTGTAACAAGAGCTGAGTTTGCGCAATTAATCTCGAATTCTTTAAGTCTTCCAGCTGGAGATGCGACGTTTAAAGATTTAAATGATGTAAATTCAACTTTACGAGATGGTATTAAACGTACTGCAAGTGCAGGCATTATTTCTGGTAGAGGAGACGGTAATTTTGATCCAAACACACCTATTACAAGAGAAGAAGCAGCGGTCATTGTAAATAAAGCTTTACAGTATAAAGGAATTAATGGACCATTGGTAAACTTACCATTTGCAGATAAAAATCAAATTATCTATAAAGAAGCTGTACAAAGATTATACGGCTTAGGTATTGTAACAGGTATGGGAGATAACATGTATGTCCCTAAAGGAACAACAACTCGTGGTGAAACTGCAGCATTCATTTTAAACATGCTTCAAGTTATTGAAACTGGGAATGTTCAAAAAGGAATTGGTACGGTTGAAATAAATGGTATTGGGGTAAATGTTCGCAGCGGAGCAGGATCTAGCTACTCTGTTGTTAGAAAAGCAAGCAAAGGTGAAAAAGCTACAGTATACGAAGAAAAGAATGGTTGGCTAAGAATTGGTACAGATGAGTGGCTTTATAATGAGCCTAGCTACATCGTCTATACGCAAGATAAAAATTAAATAGTTAAGAAGTAAGTCATACATCACATATTTCATTTATTCCCAGGCAATGGACAGCATTTTCTCCATTGCCTGTTTTTGTGTTTCAGTTTTTTAATAGTTATATAGAAAGTTGAAATGGAGTTAGAAAGAAGAGGAATTGTCTGTAAAATATTGGCCGTTGTAGGTTAGTTTGGTATATAGTTTTTCGGTTTTTGTGTAATTTTATATTTGCGAACGAGAGTTTTTGTTGTTTTGTGGTGAAAAAACGAACGTTATTAAAATATTTACAGAAAACATTCATATTTCAATTGTGAATATACAAAAAGTTTGTTATATTACCAATATAATAATTTTACATAACATCACTCGTATATACTCGGTAATATGGTCCGAGCGTTTCTACCTAGTTCCCAATGAAAGAACTGGACTACGGGTTAAAGTATTCGGTCGCTCTATGTAATGTGTGCTACCGATCTATAATTTTGCATGTGCTTAATTAACTTTGACTACCGTAGTTCTAGAAAGTAGAGGTTCTTCTACAATTTCTAGAACTTTTTTATTTGGACCAAAAGCATCGAGTATAGAAAACAACAAGAGAAAGAGGAGATTATTTATGAAGAAGAATACGTTGAAAAAATGTGCGGCCCTAGTAAATACTGTTGCATTGTCATTCTCGATACTTGCGGGATGTAATGCGAGTCCGAAACAAGTTGAGGCAAAAAGTAATCAAAAACCAATCTTAATTCAAGGGCCAATGCCGATAGAAGCTGAAAAGTTTGCAAAAAGGTTAAAAAATGTGAAAGAAGAAAAGTCTGGAACTTTCGTATTTTATAAAGGAACTGTCGACAATTATCCTGTAATCGTAGCGAAAACAGGTAAAGGAATGGAAAATACAGCAGCCGCTACAGCAGTGGCTATTGAAAAATATAAGCCGATAGCGATTATTAACCAAGGAACATCAGGTGGACACGATCCAAATTTAAACGTATTTGATATTGTTTTAGGAAAACAAGTAGCAAACATCGGTTCATTAAAAACATCAAATATGGATGAGAATCAAGGGATTGAGCCGACAAAATGGATTTCTATGGACTTAATGGCTTCTGAAGGAAGTGCAGGAGAAGATCCAAATGCTGAGAAAGTCCGATACTACGAGGGAGATAAGGATTTACTTGCAGCAGCGAATGCGGTAAAAGACACATATACAAAAGGTAAAGTAGTTGAAGGTACGATTGGTTCAGCAGACGTTTGGAATAATGAAGTTGATAGAATTAAATGGTTCCATACAAAATACGGTACATCTGTTGAAGAAATGGAAGGAGCTGCAGCAGCGCAAATCGCAAAAGCGTATGACGTACCATTTTTAGGAATTCGAGTGTTATCTAACAATAAAACGAACGGCGGAAAATACAATCCAAACACAGCAACGGCAAATCAAGAATATGTATATGAAGTAGTTAAAAAATATATAGATTCAATGCAAAGTAAATAGTAGTAGTTCTGTCCCAGCATAAACGTCAAGTAACTGTAAATCTTTTCGAGACGGATAAACTGGTCTTAGGAATGGTAGTTGAAAAAGAAAAGCTTGTTTCTTATAAAAAATATAAGAAACAAGCTTTTCTATTTAAAATAAATTGGGTAATTAAACTATAACATCAATGTGTATCATTGAATATAATGGAGGTGATGTTATATGGCTCTTACTACAGGACCAATTGAAAACGTAGGAAATCAACCTGCTAATGCAAATAAAGTTAGGGTGAAGATCCTTAACCGTACTGCGGGCCCACTTACTGGAGTAGCTAGAGTTTTTAGACTTGACGGTTCATTAGTATTAATTGAACAGGTAAACTTCAATGTGAATTCTAATGCTTCTACTTTTGCAACTCTAAGTTTAGTTCATCCTGCTCTTGGACAAGCATTTGAATATGAAGTTCAAATTGTTCCTAATCAACCTGGTGGACTATATAGTGTTTATGGACTAACAGCTGAAAATGTTATTATTACTGCACAACGTGTTGTGAACTCAGAATTGACACAGTTTCTTTAATTAAAATAGATTGGTGCCTACATGGTATCCAATCTATTTTTGTACGTATTATTCAGAGAAAGAAAGGTTTTACACAAAAATAAAGACAGTTATGGAAAAAGGAAAAGTCGAGCTATCATCTTGATTTTTATTATTTCTGTCTTAGACTTTATCCCGCTATTTGCAGGGCAGTAAGACACCCACCTCAAAATTCAGTGAAAGCGAAGAAGTTAGGTGGCGGATGAACAAAACCCCACTAATTAAAGTTTTACTTTATCTGTTTCGTGGCATGGTTTTCTTTGAATGCTTTTTATTCAAAATGTTTTTTTAAGTATTTATCAAATATGCATTATTGCATAAATAAATTTAAATTTATAAGTTAATATTAAACTACTTTTTAGTTGTAAAGAATATTTTAATAATCTTTATAAGAGAAGGGTATTCCTTGTTAAAAGTGAAATTGTTTGGAATGTGAATAAACAAAAGTTTAGAAGTAATACAGACTCAATAGAGTCTTGTATTAAATAAACAGAAAAGGGGTATGGGTATATGAAGTTTCGGAATACAAAGATTGCTATGGTTACACTATCTTCATTTTTTATTTTAGGTTCTGCATCTCTATCATTCACAGATACTATACATGGTGAAGTGGCTTCTGCATCAGCACAAGAGATTATTGTGAAAAATTATGACGATACATATTATAATAACGCAATAGGAAAAACGGGATTAGAATTAAAGAAGGAACTGCATAATATTATTGATAATCATACAAAGTTATCATACAGTGCGGTTTGGGAAGCGCTAAGAGATACTGATGAAGATCCAAATAATAAAAATAATGTGATACTCTTATATACTGGTCGTTCGCAAGGGAAACTTACGAATGGATCAGGAGTAAATAACTGGAACCGAGAGCATGTTTGGGCAAAATCTCACGGTGACTTTGGAACGATTGCAGGACCTGGAACGGATCTACATCATTTAAGGGCGACGGATGTATCTGTAAATAGTTCACGTGGAAATCTGGATTTTGATAACGGTGGTGTGAATCATTCTGAAGCGACAGAGTGTAAATATGATAGTGATTCTTGGGAACCTCGTGATAGTGTAAAAGGAGATATCGCTAGAATGCTGTTTTATATGGCTGTTCGTTACGAGGGAGAGAACGGCGAAATAGATTTAGAACTAAATGAAAAAGTGAATAACAATAAAGATCCATACATGGGGAAACTATCTGTTTTATTAAAATGGAATGAACAAGACCCGGTCGATGATTTAGAGCGAAAGCGTAATGAAGTGATTTTTACAAAATATCAACATAACCGCAATCCTTTTATTGATCATCCTGAATGGGTAAATAAAATTTGGAACTAAGATTTTTAAAGGTATTATATTTTGATAGAAGGGATTGATCATTATGATCAATCCCTTCTTATATCTATACTAGAATAAATAATTTTTATAAGATTGAAGAGGAGAATAGGATAGATATTTTATCAAGTTAAGTATATATGGGTATTTTAGTACGGCCCCCACTCAATATTCACGCCAATAATAAGAAAAATAAGTCCAATGACAAACCAAATGAATGCAAGTGGAGCCATGAATCGAATCCATTTTCCGTAAGAAATACCGCTCGCTGCGAGAACGCCCATTAAAACACCGGAAGTTGGATTGAGGCAGTTCACTACACCTTCGCCGAGCATAACAGCTTGTACTGTAACTTGGCGTGTAATGTGCATGAAATCAGCTAATGGAGCTAATATCGGAATGAAAATAACAGATTCACCTGTACCGGATGAAATAAGGAAATGTAATGCGGCACTACTTACATACATACCGATAACACCAAATACAGGGCTTTGTCCTTCGAGAGACTGTGCGAGCTGGTTAACGATTGTATCAAGTAATTTGCCTTGCTCTAAAATGACTGAAATACAACGAGCC
Organism: Bacillus sp. SH5-2; assembly: GCF_008368905.1. NCBI lineage: Bacteria > Bacillati > Bacillota > Bacilli > Caryophanales > Bacillaceae > Bacillus > Bacillus sp. SH5-2. Next base: position 25,068 of record NZ_QOSD01000015.1, on the reverse strand, counting down.
ATCCCGACGATCAAAGCACCGTATATGAGATTTTGACAGCCTGCTAGAAAAGTAGAAGCGATATCGTTTGCTTTCATGCCACCTATTATTCCGGCTGTAATTGCTATGAAAATAAAAGTGGCAGTCATTTCTGCGTCCGTCCAATGTAGACGAAAAGCCCCTATTAAAAATGCAATTAATGATAAAGCTGAAACGAGTAAAATTAATTTATGACGTATTGTCCAAGGAACTTCTGTTTTCTCTGTTTCTTTCTCGCTTGAAAGAGCATTACTTGGAAACCAGTTGTCGCCGAGAATGCTTCCTTTATTCGATTTTTTCAAGCGTTTTATATACCAATTAATATAAAGGATGGTGGCAATTAAAAAAGAGATATAAATTGCTGTACGTAAACCAATCCCCGAAAACATCGGAAGTTCGGCGATTTTTTGTGAAATGCCTAAAGGTGAGGGGGATAAAATAGTAGCATTAAAACCAGCATAAGTGCCTAAATAAATAATTGCTACGCCAACGATAGCATCCCATTTCAATGTGCGTGCAACGATGATGCCGATGGGGATAAAGCCGATAACTGAGTTAACGATAATACCAGTCGTTCCGAGAATAGAAAAAAGTGCGGCGACAATGCATATGAAAAGTAATTGCTGATTACGAAATTTATTAATAACATGATAGATTAAACCGTCAAGGGCACCTGTTTCTTCAAGAATGGCAATGGCACCGCCTGTAAATAAAATTAAAAAGATGATCGGAGCAGCAAGTGTCATTCCTTTTTCAATAGCGGTAAAAAAAGAAACAAACCCTACAGGTGATTGCGGAACAGAATGATAACTTCCTGGTATTGTCGTTGTAACAGTCCCGTTTGTAACTCTTTTAAATTCTCCAGCAGGTACGGAATAAGTAGCTATTGCACAAAGTAAAGCAATAAAAAATAGTAGTACGTACGCATCAGGCATTTTAAACTTTCGTTTACTAGGTTGTTTTTTTACTTCAGTTTGTAATTGCATAAAATCCCTCCTTTTTCACTTGGTTAATTTTTAATATTCTGAAATTTATCTGTGAAATAGATTATAATAAAGGTGGCTTCTTAAGGCAATAGTTTTTCTGTCCTTTTCCCGCGCATACAAATTATTGCAATAATAGACAGGGAAACGAAAATAATCCAAGAATATGTTATATAGAAGGAAAAAGAAAAGAGGGAAAATGATGTGGAAAACTACGGATCTATGTGATGAGTTTGAAAATGAATTACAAATATGTCGCCAGTCTTTTCGGTCTTTTGGGAAGAAAGAACAATTCTACGGGAAAATTGCAACGGTAAAAGTGAAGGATGATAATGTACTAGTGAAAGAAGGATTGCAAACATTACCGGAAGGAACGGTATTAGTTGTTGACGGGGGAGCGTCTACGAATTGTGCGTTACTCGGTGATAATTTAGCAGCTATTGCGGAGGAAAGAAAGTTGGCAGGGATTATTGTGAATGGATATGTTCGTGATTCTAGTGAACTAAAAAATATTAATATTGGTATTTTAGCGTTAGGGACCATGCCAAATAGAAGTGTGAAAGAGGGAAAAGGAGAACGAAATATTTCAGTGCAATTTGGACAAGTAGAATGGAAGCCAAATGAATATGTTTATGCGGATGAAGATGGGGTTATTATTAGTGAAAAGAGTTTGCATAGTTAAGAGATTAGAAAGTTATTATTCTTAGAAAATAAATCCGATAAAACATGGACAAAATCCTTTGTCAATAGTAAAATAATACAGAAATTTAAAATTTATAGAATGTATAGGTTTATCGTTTTACGATAACTTAAATGGAAGTTAGTTTTGCCTAGAAAAGTGAATGTTATCACAATGATACGTTCATGAACGAAATTATTTTTCCTATACAAATATAGCCGCAAATGATGCGGGTAGGAGGTGTTGTGCATTTTTGTTCGACACTTACAAAAAAAGAGTGTCAATCGCACGCCCTTGAAGGGCCTTTTTTTGTGTAAATGGTAGTAAGGGAGGAAATTTTGGGATGGCAATGTTAAAAAAATGGCTGCTTACGTCGTTAATGGCAGTTACACTTGTATTTGTTTCTTTTGCGAATACAGTACATATTACGTTTGCTGAAGGAAATACAGCAAAACTTGCAATTATCGGTGAATCACAAAAGGGCATTATGTTATGTCCGAAAGAAGAGCAAATTAAAGATGGGGAAACAGCTTTAAGTTTGCTGCAAAAAGTCATGGGGGACAAAGTAGTATCTGAAACGATGTCGTTTGGAACGTATGTAAAAGGCATTGACGGCTTAATGGCTGGGGACACAAGCGGTTGGTTGTATGATGTAAATGATAAAGCTGCACAAGTTGGAGCAGATAGTTATAAATTAGAGTCTGGAGATGTTGTTGTATTCCGCTTTGTTTCAGACTGGAACAATATGAGTCAAGAAACATTACAGCAAACATTAGATAAATTTGGAACTTGTAAAACTGTTGAAGAACCAAAGACAGATGATCCAAAACAAGAAAAGCCAGAAGAACCAAAAACGGATGATCCAAAAACGGATGATCCAAAGCAAGAAAAGCCAGAAGAACCAAAAACGGATGATCCAAAGCAAGAAAAACCAGAAGAACCAAAGACGGATGATCCAAAACAAGAAAAACCAGAAGAACCAAAGACAGATGATCCAAAACAAGAAAAACCAGAACAACCAAAGCAAGAGAACATTCAAGTTCCAGCAGCACAAGTAAACGAAGCAATTTCTAAAACGTCTGAAAAGATGTTACAAGATGGAATTGAAAGTGATTGGGTAGCTTTAGGGCTTTCTCGTTCTGGAAAGAATGTACCGATTGAGGCGCAATTAAATTACGTTAAGGCAGTAACAGAAAAAGTAGAAAAGCGTGTGAATCGTTTTTCAGCAACGGATTTAGCTAGAACGATTATTATGATGAATGCAATGAATGCTGATCCGAAAAAGGTAGGCGAACATAACTTAGTTCAAAAATTGTATGAATCAGATAAAGTGAATTCTGTTACAGGTTATGCATTTGCTTTACTTGCATTTGATGCGAAAAAGTATGAAATCCCAGTTGAGTCAAAATGGAATCGAGTTGCGTTAGTAGAGTCACTTTTAAACACGCAACACACAGATGGTGGCTGGACTTATGATAGTGCAAGCAGTAAAGAAAGTGCTAGTAGCGTTGATGTAACGGCTATGGTTTTATCAGCATTAGCTCCTTATCAAGAGCGACTAGACGTGAAACCAGCTGTGCAAAAAGCTGTTGCGTATTTATATAAAGAGCAGCTAGAAAATGGCGGGTTTTCTGCAGATGGACAAGAAAATTCAAATAGTACTGCGCAAGCAATTATTGGATTATCACTTGTGAAAGATGTAGATCAAAATCGTCTTCATAAGGCAGTGCAAAATCTACTGTCATATCAACTTCCAAATGGTGAATTTAAATGGTTACCAAGTGATCAAAATGGTAGTGGAATGGCTACAGAGCAAGCATTATTAGCTTTAATTCAGTTTAAAGAGCTTGGAAAGTCAATTTATGATTGGTCAAATGTATCTGTTACTGAAATCGATACAAAGCCTAATGTGGATTCAGAAAAAGTTGTAGTAGAAAAAGAAGTTACTGAACAACCACAAGAAGAAAAACAAGTGCAACAAGAAACAAAAGATGACAATTTAAAAGTTGTTGTTGATAACGAACCGGTTAAAAATAAAAAGTCTGGAAACGGTAGTATGCTACCAAAAACAGGAGCATCTTCTCATAGTGCGGCTGCAGAAGTAGGTATGGGTGTATTGTGTATTGCTTCTGCATATGTATTATGGAGACGTAAAGCAGCTTAACAAAAATTAGGAGCAATTATTTGCTCCTAATTTTCGTATGAAAGGTGAGAGATAAGATGAGTAAGATGAAGTGGTTCATTTCTTTAATGCTTTCGCTCGGGCTACTTGCCGGATGTGAAGAGGCAGCTGTACAGCCAGAGAAGAAGGTAGAACCAAAGCAAGAAGAGGTAGCGAAACAAGAAGAGAAAAAAGATGAAGCGAAACCGGAAGAAAAACCGGAGGAAAAACAAGCTGAACAAGAGCAAAATAAGCAAGAAGAGCAAAAAGAGAAACAAGAACAAAAAGTAGAAGAGAAGCCGAAAGAGGAAAAGCAGCAGACACAACCAGAAGTAAAGAAAGAAGAAAAACCTCAGGAACAACCGGCTGCTACGAAACAACCAGAACAACAAAAAGCACAAGAAGAGAAACAACAAGAGCAGCAACCGAAAGCGCAAGCAGTAAAAGAAGAAGCAAAGGTTGTCAATCAGCCGAAAGAAACACCGAAGCAGGAGCAAAAAGTTGATCCGAATAAAGAGGAGAAAACGATACCCACTCCGCCAGTACCAAATTCTGAACAACGAAAACCAGACCCAGTTCCACCACCAAAACCACAAGTAAAACAAGTTACTATTTCAGTAAAAGGTAATGAAGGATACTTATTAGGTGCGAAAAAAATGGATATACAAGAAGGCGATACTGTGTATAAAGTATTGCAGCGTACAGGATTAGATGTTGATGCAATGGGTTCTAAAGGTGATATTTATGTAAAAGGTATTAATGATTTATATGAAAAAGATGTTACGGCTACTAGTGGATGGAAATATCGTGTGAACGGTGCTTTTCCAAACTATAGTGCAGGTGTAGCTACAGTAAAACCAGGAGATACAATCGAGTGGGTGTTTGTATTAAAATAAGAAAGGCATTCGGTAAAGGACTATGAAAATAAGTTTTTCTTCTTTACATCCTTTTGTGAATTTTTTCTATTATATCGGGGTGATGATACTATGTATGATGTGTCTTCATCCTCTTTTTTTAATTGGAGCAATACTATTAATCGTTATGTTAAATATAATGCAAGGGAATAGCGAAAAGATAAGAAAAATGTTACCTAGCACAATCGTTTTCTTTTTTATGGTAATTTTATTTAATTCGTTATTAACGCATAGAGGCCGAACTACGTTATTTTGGTTAGGTGATAGCCGTATTAAGCTTGAGGCAATTATGTTCGGACTAGTAATGGGGTTATTGTTAGTTGCGATTATGTTCACGTTCGCATCGTATAATGATATTATTTCAAGTCATAAATTTTTATATTTGTTTTCTAGAATTTCACCGAAAGTGGCATTGTTAACGATGATTACAGTAAGGTTTGTACCGTTGTTTATTAGGAGGTTGCAGAAAATTACACTCGTACAAAAAACGAAAGGTGTACAAGTTGATGCAGGTTCCATTATTGAACGCGTGAAAAATGGTATGCAATTGCTGCAAGTATTATTAATTTGTTCGTTAGAGGATGCACTGCAAACGGCAGATTCTATGCAAGCTCGTGGATTTGGTGTAACGAAGCGTACGACGTATATTCGATATAGAATGGAAAGACGAGATTGGTACACGCTCAGTTATTTAAGTATTCTATTCATAGTTGCTATTATATGTAGTAATTATGGCGGAGGGAAATTGAGTATTTATCCGAAAGTCGAATCGATTCTATTTCAGCAATACGATGGGATGATGTTTGTCGTGTTTACGATGTTTATTAGTCTACCAATCATAATGGAAGGAAGGGAATGGATATGGTGGCGCATGCAGAAATAAACAATTTATCATTTGTATATGCTGATGAAAATGAAAAAGCGTTACAGCATATTTCTCTTTCTGTTCAAAAAGGAGAGTTTATTGCACTTGCTGGAGGATCAGGATCCGGGAAGACGACTTTATTAAAACATTTTAAAAAAGAATTACTTCCAATTGGTAAGCGTACTGGGGATACATATTATGATGGTACTTTATTAGAAAATGTACCGGATTTGTTATCTGCCCAAGAAATTGGCATGGTATTTCAAAATCCAGAAAATCAGCTCGTAATGGATACAGTAATTCAAGAATTAGCGTTTTCTTTAGAAAATATCGGATTACCATCTCATATTATTCAAAAGAGAATAGCTGAGCTTATTAGCTTCTTAGGATTTCAAGATTTATTGCATCAATCTGTTCATACGTTATCTGGTGGGCAGAAGCAGCTTGTCAATTTAGCTGCGGTATTAGTTATGCAGCCGAAATTATTATTATTAGATGAACCGACAGCACAATTAGATCCAATTGCCGCGAAAGAGTTTTTAGGATTGTTAAAGCGTATTAACGAAGAACTTGGAATTACGATCGTTTTAAGTGAACATCGTTTAGATGAAGTAATACCACTGGCAACGCGCGTCATTTGCATGAATAACGGCCGAATCGTGTATGATGGTAGTCCGAAAACGGTTGTAGCGAACATGTGGGAAGTAGAAAAATTCCGTCCATTTATTCCGCAAATTCCAAGATTGTTTTTAGAGTGGAATGCGAGAGATATTCCGTTTACAGTGCGAGAAGCACAAATGAAAATGAATGATTTTTCAGCGATATCATATGTAAATGAGCCAATAGTAAAAAGTGAAAAGCAAGAAGTCATTTTAAGTGCAGAGCATATTTCGTTCCAATATGGAAAAAATAGTCCGCTCATTTTACGAGATTTAACCGTATCGATTGAAAAGGGGAAGTGGGTAGCTCTCGTTGGAAAAAATGGTACAGGTAAGTCTACGCTGTTAACGATTTTAGCAGGGTTACAAAAAGCGAGAAGAGGAAAAGTGAAGTGGAACGGTAAAGTGATACATAAAATTGATTCGAAAGAACGATTTAAAAGTATCGGGTATGTATCACAGCATCCGTATTATCATTTTACATTTGATACAGTGTGGGATGAAGTGTATGAACGTGCACGTGAATTATACGGAGAACAAGGAAGAGAAATAGCAGAACATCAGCTTAAAAAGTTTTGGCTATATGGACTTAAAGAACGTCATCCACATGATTGTAGCGGGGGAGAGCAACAACTACTTGCATTATGTACAACGTTATTATCAAAGCCGACTTTATTATTACTGGATGAACCGACAAAAGGATTAGATCCATGGAAGAAAGAAAGAGTAGGAGAGCTATTTAGGAAGTTGCAAAAAGAAGGTACAACAATTGTAATGGCAACGCATGATATTGAATTTGCAGCGAAATACGTGGATCAATGTATGATGTTATTTGACGGAGCAGTTATTATGAATGATGCACCGAAAGAATTTTTTAGTGGTAACTTCTTTTATACAACATCTATCAATCGATTCATTCGAAAAGAATTGCCATATGCATTAACGTGGGAGGATGTGTACGAAGCGTGTCCAAACGATATGTTGCATTCATAATATGTATTTTTGCAGTTATAATAGCCACATTGTTCTTTACTACACTTATCATGGACGGGTATTACATGTTAAGTAGCTTGTTTTTATTAGCTGTTATTATGTTACCATTCTATATCCGCTTTGAAAGAAAGGCGTTTGTTTCACGTGAAATTGTTCTTGTTGCCGTGTTAGCGGCAATTGCAGCAGTTAGCCGCGTACCATTTTCTATTTTACCGAGTGTACAACCGACTTCTTTCGTTATTATCGTTTCTGCAATCGTGTTCGGAAGTGAAACGGGTTTTATGATCGGTGCAACAGCGGCTATCGTATCTAACATTTTTTTAGGACAAGGTCCGTGGACGCCGTGGCAAATGTTTTCATGGGGTATGATTGGTTTCATAGCTGGATTATTACGTAATACATTTTTAATGAAAAAGTTATGGGGAAGACTACTATACGGATTCCTCGTTGGCTTTTTATTTGGCTGGATCATGAATTTCTGGGGGCTGCTCGGTTTTATACAGGAAGCAACGTGGGAAACAGTTATTTCATACTATATCGCAAGTTTTTACTTCGATTTGAGCCATGCGATTTCGAATGTTGTGTTCTTACTACTATTTAGTACTTCTTGGATTACGATTCTTACAAGATTTAAAAGGAAATATGGCATATTAGATAAGCATAACATGGCATAGAAAAGCATACTCATATAAGGTAGGGTCGCGACTTACATATTCGTTTGCCTCTTTCATGCTTCTTACATATTGTAAGGAGTATTTTTCTGTATATTTTTTAATTATTACGGCAATAATAATGGAGTATGCCATTTGAAAAAGCTTCCCACCAAGTTGATGGGAAGTTTTTTCAATCTTGTTCTAAAATGTGAACAGTGTAATCGCAGCGTTGAATAGCTTGTTCAATCGCATAAAGGGATTGTTCAATACGAGCGCGATTAAAATCTTTTTCAACAGTCTGTAGTGCTTCTTCTAAACAATGTTTTGCTTCTTGTAATGATTGAAAAGAATCTTGTACATATCCGCGAGCATTTTGATGCATTTCATAATCCTCCTTGAATACTCATATATGTATAGTATGAACAGTAAAGAAGAAAATATAATTTATTATATTTGTTTGACAATTGAAATGAAATTACGTATAGTAAGAATTAAGTGAATATTTTCTTATCCAGAGAGGTGGAGGGACTGGCCCGATGAAACCCAGCAACCGCGATGCAGGTGCTAATTCCAGCAGAACATATTTGTTCTGGGAGATAAGACGAAGATATATACGTAACTTCTTCTTATCGGAGAGGTTTTTTTGTTGCAAAAAAACCGATTACGAAAATTTATATTAAGAAGAAAGGGGTTGCGCATTACTGTGACACTCGAAAAATACGTAAAACTACGTAGTACAGTTTATGAATATATGATAGAGCAAGATAAGCCGATATCATTGTTAGATATTCAAGAACATATCGTTTCGCATCATGAGGGAAAATTCACGAAAAAGATGTTACATCAATTTTATTTATCAAGACTATTAGATGAACTGAAACTGGATGGGAAAATTACATTAGCTGATGAATATCTCTATACTGAAAAAGGGGTATTTTATAAGGCGAGAAAAGGGAGCTAAGCTCTCTTTTTTTGAAGTATGTATAGTAAAAGACTGCTTAAGCAGCCTGATACAGGGAATGGTGTTGAGTGTGTAGTGTCAAAAATTGAATGTGCCTGAAAGAGGCACTTCATATCGGCTGCAAATGAAAAGAGACACCTTCGCCGAATAGGTGTCAGTCATTTTGTCATATAGACTTGCTATTTGACAGTTATTAGAATAACATGCAAAGGCTCCGGAAGTCAAAAGGGAATTAAAGGAAGAGGTGTTGTTATGTACGCATATTTAATAAAAGAACTATATACGCATATTCCGAAATATATTATTGATAGAGGATATGAATATTATGAAGAAGGACATGTAGAAGATGTTGAAATACATAATAATAAAGTATTTGCTTTTGTGACTGGTAATGCAGGGAATTATGAAGTAGTTATCAATCTCGAAGACTTTTCGGAAAGTAGCTGTGAGTGTCCATATGAAAATTATTGTAAACATATGGCGGCGGTCGTTTATGATATTCAACATGTAGGTGAGAGTACAGTTAAAGAAAAACTGAAAGATTTAGAAAAAGAAGAGTTACTCACAGTATTAAATCGATTGTTGCAAAGTTCGAAAAACGTGCAGATTGTGGAGAAGATGTTAAAGAAGGGGAAGCTTTAACTATGAAAAAAAGGCCCATATATTATGAATGAAACCGATCATATTATAAACTGTTGTGGGTATGATAACGAACTTTTGCGAACGTATATTACATGTTTACTTCAATTGAAAAAATGTAGCGAAACATTTCAGCAAATTCAAATAGAGTTAAGAAATGATTATTTGATAAGAGGGATTTGTGAAAGAGAAGTGGATGAAGTAGTAAGGGGAAGTAAGGAATATGAAACATATTTTATTCCTAAAGCGTTACAGTGGAATTTCTTGAGGGAACATCCACACCTAATCGGAAAAATTTGCGAAGATTTTTTTGCATTTGAGTCATTACATCTTACGGAGATAGAGTGGCAGATCATTATAAATTGCGTGGGAAATAAGTGATTTATTATGTAAAAAAGCTAGTATAAAACTAGCTTTTCGTTTAAATAAATAAGAAACATAGACTTATGATGAAACCTGCATATAGTAAGTTCACAACGCAAAATCCCATAATATCACGAGCACCTAAACCAGCTATCGCTAATGCTGGTAATGCCCAGAAAGGTTGAATTAAATTCGTCCAAGCATCGCCCCACGCAATGGCCATTGCAGTTTTTGCAGCAGGTACACCAAGTTCAGCACCAGCTGGAATCATAATTGGTGCTTGCACAGCCCATTGACCACCACCAGACGGAACGAAAATATTAACGATGCCAGCACTTAAAAAAGTAAAGAGCGGGAAAGTTGTTTCGTTTGAAATGCTAATAAAGAAATTTGAAATAGCTCCTCCAAGTGAAAGTCCTTCACTATTTGCTCCAATCATCATCCCCATAATTCCTGCGTAAAACGGAAATTGAAGTAAAATACCAGAAGCACTTTTCGTAGAGTCTGAAAAAGCGCGAATATATTGAATCGGAGTACGGTGAAAAATAAGTCCAGCAATTAATAACATGAAAATAACGATATCGAGCGTAAGGTTAAAACCTTTCGTATAAAAGTAATTGAAAATATAAATGAGACCTAACAATCCAACGCAAAGTGTAATAATAATGCTATTTTCCATCTTTTCAGCGAACGTATTTTTTTCTACTTCTTGAGCGGCAGCTTCTTCATGGAATACGCTAGGATCTACTGTAATTGTATGTTTTTCATCTGGATGCATAGCCTTATTAATGAGAGGCATCGTAACTAAAAAGATAATAACTGGAACGAGAGCGTATGGTGAGAATAGCGTTTCTGTGATTGGAATCGCTTCTTTAATACTTCCAGCTGTCGTTTTAATTAATGTTTCCCCGCCTGTTGCTAATGTCAGAGGAATAGAAGCAGAAAGCCCCGCATGCCAAATGAGAAATCCAGAGTAGGAAGAGGCAATGGCCAGTCTATAATCTAATCCTTCTAACTGCCTTGCTACCTCTTTTGCATATAAAACAGATACAACAATACCAAATCCCCAGTTTATGTATGCGCCTAATAAACTTACAATTGAAATGGCGATGATACCTTGTCCAGTCGTTTTCGGTAGTTTTGCTGCTTTCGTTAATCCTTTTTTAATAAGAGGGGCGTTTGCTAAAGCAGATCCAGTCACGAGTACAAGTGCCATTTGCATAGAAAAGGCGAGAAGCCCCCAAATTCCATTACCCCAGTGATTAATCATTTCCACAGGTGTTTGATGCGTTGCAAACATGCCGAAGAAGATAACAAAAACCGTTAATAAACATGATAAAATAAACGGTTCTGGCAAGAAACGTTGCACTAAGGCGACACAACCATTTGTAAAAGAACGAAACAAAATAGATCAACCTCCTTATGTATATTTATTACAATTATTCGAGATTGTTTAGGGGATAACCTTCAAAAATAGAAAATTCAGATATTTAAAGGTGCTTGTTGTGATTTATTGATAGATAGCATTTATATGTTAACACATCGCTATCAACCTAAGCTTATGCAATATGATATTTATGTAATATACGCTCTATTAGAAGAACTAGGGCTTTTTCAAAACTATTAACCTCTCTTAAAAGTACAGGCAGTCCGTACAATATGTTCATAGTATATTGTATAGGAATTTATTTTTAAAAATTTTTTATTGAAAGGAATAATAGGATGTCAAAAAAATATATTTTTGATTACATTGTGATTGGTGCTGGCACTGCCGGAGGGGTAATTGCTAAAGAATTAACGGATGATAAATGTACTTCCGTGCTTGTTCTTGAAGCAGGAACGAACATGACAGAGGAATTAAGTAGTCCTAATCTTATAGTTTCTATTTTAAATGCTTCTGATAATAGACATTCATTTCATGTCACTACTATAATTGAGCAAACGTTAGGTCGTCAGTTGATAACACAAAGTGGTCGTGCCATTGGGGGAAGTTCTGAACATAATCAGATGTTAGCTGTACGTGGCAGTCGTGATCTTTATGATACATGGGCAAAGTTAGTTGATAATAACGCATGGAATTATGATAGTATTCGCTCATTATTTATTAAAAATGAAACGTATACAGGAATGACACAAAGCCCTCAAGAACGTGGAAGTAGCGGCCCTATTTTTATTAGACAACAAAATATTCCTAATGAAGGATTAATCCAAACTTTAGCGCAAGCCACTTCAGAAGTCTTTAATATCCCAATTGAAGAGGATTACAATACAGGGATAAGAGATGTTACATCCTTAAAAGGTCAATATATTCAAAAGATGGAAAACGGAAAATTGGTTCGTTCCTCGACAGCAACCGGATATTTAAACAATCAAATTGTTACGCAAGGAAATGAATTCCAAGCTGATGAATTTGGAGTTAATCAGAGAAAATTGGTCATCTTTGGAAAGACAACAGTTGATAAAATTCTATTTAAAGAAAAAAACGGAGTTAACATTGCTGTTGGCGTTCAATATGTTAAGAACGGGGTGTCACAACGAAGTTATGCTCGAAAAGGAATCATTGTCTCAGCAGGCCAATTCTCCTCTGTCATACTTCAACGCTCAGGTATTGGTAGGCCTGAAGATTTAGCTAAAGCTGGCATATCAACTTTAGTAGAAAGTCCTCAAGTCGGATATAACTTCCAAACACATTATTCTGTCGGTATGGGGATTAGAGTGGAAACAGGAAGACTTCTTCAGGTATTGGCTGCTGATCCTAATCAGCCAGTAGCATTAGGAGCATTTAAAAAAGTCAATAACCCTATTGGTGGCCGGCGCCTTCAATTATTAGGCCTCCCACTTCCGTTTTTTGTACCCAGTCAGGAAATTGCGATAAATGGTTGGGATTTTAATGAGACAAATCCTAGTAATATTATGAGTATAGGAATTGTAGATATAAATCCAAGAAGCCGAGGTACTGTCATGGTTTCCCATAGCGACCCAGAGGCATATCCAACTATTGATTTAAACCCGCTGGCAAGTCCAGATGATCTAAACTTCATGGTGGATCAATATATTGAGACGTATAACATGATTGTTAGAGCACGTGAACTTGATCCGGGAGGCATCTATCAGGTAGTCTTTCCTGATGAAAGTATATTCCAAATTCCGGATGAAAATGAAAAGCGGAATAAATTGGCTGGCTTTGTCAGAGCTTCGTATTCCCTTTTTACTCACTTCGGAGGGCAATGTAAGATGGGTAAAAATATTAAAGAAGGAGTTCTTGATGGATCCCTGAATGTTTTTGGAACCAAAAATCTGAAAGTCGCTGATCTTTCCATTTCTCCAATCTTACCAGACGGCAATACGTCAAACCCTGCCCAAATGATAGGATTGAATGCAGTACGTTTTATTCGAGAAGATCCTTGCCCATATGTGGTGGATGATATGGAAATTAAAGATTATGAATGCAAATCGATAAGAAATAAAAAATGAATACTATATATATCAATAGTTAACTTAGTATAACGCAATCGGGATCTAATATTTAGGAGAATACAAAAGCCCTCTAGTTAAGTAATCTGGAGGGCTTTTGTATTCACATAATTAAGGTTATTGGTAGTTGTATCGTTGTAACATACCTTACTAGCCGAATAACGTAAAAACAGCTAGTCCATTAGGAACATTTAAATCTGTAGCACCAAATTCTCCCACGCGTACAGGATCTGTAGGAGTAGAAATATTATAAATTTCTACTGTATTATCACCAGTGTTTGCGACATAAAGAATGTTACCTATAATATCTAATCCAGAAGGACCGTTTAAATTTGCTCCGTTAAACTCTCCTATACGTACAGGGGCCGTAGGATTAGAAATGTTATAGATTGCTATATTGTTACCGAGAGCATTTGATACATAAAGAATATTATCTGTAATGGTCAATTGATCAGGAAAGCGTAAATTTCCTCCAGTGAATCTCTTAACATGTACAGGAGCTATAGGGTTGGAAATATTATAAATTTCTATCTTATTATTACCTACTTATTATTACCTAGAGCTGGATTTGTTACATAAAGAATGTTACCTTTGACAGCCAATCCGGAAGGGAAGTCTAAGTTTGCTCCATTAAACTCTCCGACACGTACAGGAGCTATAGGATTCGAGATGTTGTAAATTTCTACTGTGCTATCAAAAGGACTAGATACATAAAGAAATTTAGCTATTACAACAACAGGAGGGACAGCAGGTGGGAAAGCAGGAAAAAGTCTACGACAGCATTTCTTTTGTTTTGAAAAATATGAGTTCATAACAGTTAACCTCCTTTTTGAAACTAAATATAATTATTTATATTCAATAGGAAAGGATAGTGTTTTGGTAGTTAGTTCAGATTTGCATCAAATAACTTTTATTAACGTAAAATCGATATATTTCCAATTCCCCCAAAAAGGCCCTTTAGAAGTTGAAGGGCCTTTTCATTCCTACTTATATTCTATAAATTAAAAATCCCCTAAGAAATATTTTTCGTTACCTTTTTCGCAATAGGACGTGAAGATATTCTACCATACAATAAATAGTAAACCCAAATTCCGATTATTATAAGGAATGAACAACAAAAATATAATGAGTCATAATCAATTTTAGCTGCTGCAATACCAAAGATAAATGATCCAATGCCGAATCCGAAATCGAATATTGAAAGAAATGTGGCCGTAGCCAATGCCCTCTTTTCAGGTGGTGCTACTTGAATAGCAATGGTTTGAAGACTAGGAAACATGGTTCCCCAACCTAATCCAATAAGGGCTGCTGATGAAAGAAATAACAAGGAAGTATTCGATACACTCAATAAGAACGTACCGACTGCAAAGCATAAAATAGCGGGATAAATTATAATATTTGCTCCGAATAAATCAAACCATTTTCCAGTAAAAGGTCGTGAAATTAAAAGGACTACTGCGTACACAACAAAGAAATAACCAGCGGCTTCCACTAAACTATGCTCTTTTGCATATATGGATACGAAGGAAACAATTGCTGAATAAACCAGTGCAAAGAAAGCTGACACCAACGATATAGGAATGGCGGAATTCTCTAAATAGCCTCCAATTTTCATACCTGTTTTTCGTTCAATTGTCTGTTCTGGCATAATAGTTTTCTTAGGTAATTTAACAAATAATCCTGCAATGAGTGCAAAGAGAGAACATAATACATTTATAATAAACATTACATTTGTCCCTGCTTGATGCATAACAGTCAAACCTAAGAGGGGACCAATAGCCATGCCAAGATTTAGCGTTAGTCCATAGTAGCCCATCCCTTCTCCTTTGCGAGATTCCGGGATGAGATCGGCAATAATTGCTCCAGTTGCCGTTGTTGCCATTCCAAATCCAATTCCATGAAAAAAGCGAAGAATTAGTAAACCGAAAATAGGATGTGGAATAAAATAGAAAATTGAAGCTGCGAAAAGAACAAGGAGGGAACTTATAAAAACGGTATACTTTCCTGACTTTTCAATCCATTTACCTGCAAGCGGGCGTGTTAGGATGGATGCAATCAAAAAAACGGTAGTAATAAGTCCTGCTTCAGATTTGGAACCGTGCAACGCTTGTAAAGCATATATAGGCAGTGTGACCAACAAATAATAAAATGTTATAAACAAAAGAAAATTAGTAATGGCAATACTGATAAAATCCTTTGTCCATAATTTGTGTTTATCCAATATTTCCACCTCCCAAATAATTAATATTAAGTTCCCCTACGTGTGTTCTTGCTCATCAGATAAACATTAAGAGCCATGCTGGGGTTATTTTCATTCTATTTTATTCACTTACCTATATTATCATTTGTATATTTATATGGAAAATATCTATAATATTACTTATATATATCAAAATCATATATATTGGAGGTAAACGATGGACATAAGACAATTACGCTATTTTCTTATAATTGCTGAAGAAAGGCAAATTTCTCGGGCTGCCAAAAAACTTCACATGGCACAACCCCCATTAAGTCAGCAACTTCGACTTATGGAAGAAGAAGTTGGTGCTGTACTGTTAGAACGAAAAAGAAATGGTAAGACCATGGAACTCACTGAGGCAGGCAAAATTCTATATGAAAAAGCCCGGAATATTTTAAATTTATTTGAGGAATCGATATTAGAAGTAAAAGAAGCTGGTGAAGGAACCAGAGGTTCTTTATCCATTGGTATAGTTGTCTCATGTGTTTCTTATCTACCTAAAAGAATTCAATATTTCCATGAAAACTATCCAATGATTTCATTTAACCTGCGGGGAGGAGATCCAGTTGAATTGAGTAAACAGTTGGACAACCGCGATATCGAACTGGCTATTGTTCGTCATCCTTTAGAAATGGAAGGTCTTTCTATGATTTCTTTGGGAACAGAACCATTTGTTTTGGTTGTACCGAAAGATTGGGAGAATTTCCATTCAAAAGAAGCTATTCAAATGAAAGAGATTGAAGATATCCCTTTATTGTTAGTCCACAGAACGAAGGGAGAGGGAGTGTATGAAAGAATTATAGAAGAATGTGAACGATTCGAGTTCCAGCCACACATTTTGTGCGAATGCCCAGATATTAATATACTGCTTTCTTTAGTTGAAGCTGGAATTGGAGCAAGTATACTTCCTAAATCTTCAGTATCTGCATTTCGTAATATTGAAGTTAGGGTATTGGATATACTAGATTCCTCTCTTGAATCAGAGATAGCATTAGTTTGGCTTAAACAACGGTATCTTTCTAAAGCGGCACGTAGATTTATCGAATTATTTTAGCTATCCCTCATCAAGTGAATTATAAATTTCCACTAAATCACAGTGCATCTGACGGAATCATTTATTTCTCTGTCCTATTTGTTAGCGACACAATGAACTGAATACTTAGCATATTAAATGACGCCTCAAACTGACATCAGGAAAGCTACAATAGAAGTGCCAAAAGTCTTTTTCTAATCCATGATTGGAACGTTAGTTATCCAATCTGATTAACATACGTTTTTGTCCGTTTCATGAAGTGAACCCAACCTCCTACAGCAAAACCGGAGAAACTCTCATTGATATGAGAAGAAAACAGTCTTTGATATATTAGGTGTGGTTTACAAGTGTATCATGTCTGATAATCAAGCGGCTTAATTCAAAAAAATAAACCCATTAGGGTTTATTTCGTATATGGATTTTTAAATTTTCTATACTTAGCCTTTAGAAAGAAGAAGCAACTTCTACTATAATTGGCGTTGTATGAGCTTAGCTGGATAGCGATGGGATAGCGCCAATAAAAAGCGAATTTCGTACGATAAGGGATTTTTAAGTTAAAAAAGTTCTATAAATGATATTTCATGCTGCATTTTGATATCTAGTATGGGAAATATTTTATTTTTTTAGCTATACCCTATAGACTTTGAAGTTACTTTAAGGTTTATACTGATTAATGATTATATAAAAAGGCCTTTTAATATTTGATTAATCAAGGAATGAGGAAAATTATATGGATATATACAATAGAAAAAAAATATCTTTAGCTTTAGTATTATTTAATTTATTTATTGTGTTTTTAGGGATTGGTCTTGTTGTCCCCATAATGCCAACATATATGAAAACATTACAATTAGGAACTGATATTATGGGATATTTAATTGCTACTTTTGCATTTTTTCAACTATTAATATCTCCTATTTCTGGTATATGGGTAGATATATTTGGTCGGAAAAAAATGATCATAATAGGGTTAATCATTTTTTCCTTTTCTGAATTTTTATTTGGATTTGGAAATCAAATATGGGTTTTATTTCTTTCTAGAGCATTAGGGGGGATTAGTGCTGCATGTATGATGCCGGCAGTTACTGCTTTTATTGCTGATACAACTTCCTTAGAAAACAGGGCAAAAGCATTAGGATACCTATCAGCAGCAATCAGTACTGGATTTATCATTGGTCCTGGTATTGGTGGTTTTATATCTGATTTTGGCATACGTGCACCGTTCTTTTTTGCAGCAGTAATTTCTGGTATCGCTGCGTGTTTTTCAGTATTTATTTTAAAAGAACCTGTATCTAAAGAACAACGAATTAAAATGCGAGATAACAAAACACAAATTAGTTTTTTTAATGAAATGAAACAATCTTTTCACCCTGTATATTTTATCCCATTAGTACTTGTTTTTGTTTTAGGATGTGGTTTATCAGCTTATGAACATATGTTTAGCTTTGTTGTTGATAAAAAGTTCGGTTTTACACCTAAGGATATTTCAACGATTATTTCAATAAGCGCCATATTAGGAGTAATAGCACAAATCTTGTTCTTTGATAAACTAGTAAAAAGATTTGGTGAAAAAAGAATTATTCAAGGTAGCTTATTCATAGCCGCTATATTTATATTCGTGTCTACATTTACTAGTCATTATTGGGGGATCATGATTGTAACGTTTGTCACTTTTTTAGCATGTGACTTACTTCGACCAGCAATTACTACATTACTATCTAAAATAGCTGGAGAAAATCAAGGGTTTGCTGGAGGGATGAATTCTACTTATACAAGTCTCGGAAATATAATAGGTCCAGCAACGGGAGGCGTTTTACTTAATGTAAATGTTAATCTACCATATATCTTTGCAGGATTAATACTTATTATTGGATTTTGCATAACGGTATTTTGGTCTAAATATATAACAATCAATAACACTGATAAAGTTAAAGTTTCAATTTAATCCTAGCTTATACGATAAAGGAAATAGCATTTCGATAATATTTTACGTTTAAACACAACTCAGAAATATTTGACTCAGTTGCTTAACGTACAGTTTTTCCATAATTGTATTGTAATCCCTAATAGAAAATATTTCTTTTCTATTGAATATTTAAAAAAGACAATTAAATTGAATATCTATATGTATAACCCCGTCCTACATTTAGAATGGGGTTATACTGATTTGAGCTTTTAAAATTAAATAGTTTTGTTGTCATTCTTCACTATATAGATAGATACTTATTTAGTTTTGTCAAAACTTAATAAGTATCTAATGAAAAGGGGACATTCTCGCATGCTAAATCATCTTGAAAAACGATTGCTCCATCAACCATTGTTAAAACAACTTGAACGTCTCGGATTTCTTCAACTGGGATTTCGAAGAGGTTTCTGTTTAATACAACAAGATCTGCCAGTTTTCCTATTTCAAGTGTGCCCAATTCCTTTTCTCTGAATGATCCATAGGCAGGTGATAACGTATAATTCCTCAAGACTTCAGATAGTGACAGACGTTCCTGCGGATTCCATCCTTCTGACGGTGATCCATCATATCCAATTCTTGTTAGCGCACGATAAATGCCTAGCATCGGATTTAATTGCACAATTGGATAATCAGTACCAAAAGCCAGCATTGCACCTGAATCCTTTATAGTTTTCATTGCAAAAATAAAGGGCTCACGTTCTTTTCCAACGCGTGAAACATAAACTTCCCGTTGTTCTTTACCAAGACCTAAGTGTTCTGGTTGCATTGATGCGATTACTCCGAGTTTTTGGAAACGAGCGATTTCATCCGGATGAATAACCTCCACATGTTCCACACAATGCCTAGCATCTCGCTTACCATTCTTTTTCTGGGCTTCCTCAAAAGCATCCAAAGCTAGACGAATTGCACCATCACCAATCGCATGAATACGGATTTGAAAGCCTTCTCGATCAGCCTCTACTATCCATTTTTTTATTGTATTTGGAGAAACAGCTGTTTCCCCGAAGGTTTCTGGTTTATCTGAAAATGGTTCAACTAAATACGCGGTATAGCCGGTTATTACTCCATCAGCAAACTGTTTCACCCCCGAGACTCGAAGCTTGCCTGATGCATAAGTATCACGCAATTGTTTCGCACGTTCTATATCATCATTTAAGGGAGGTGAAAGATGAATCCGAGCAGTTAATTCTCCGCTTTTATCGAGATCACTAAACAATTCAAAATCCTGTAATTTTTCCATAGCAGGTGATCCATATAAATCGTTAACTGAAGTCACACCTAGTGAAGCTGCCTGTTCGAGAAATTTTTTCATCATGTTCATACGGCGTTCCTTTGAAAAATTGAATGCATGATTCGATACTAGTGCAATCGCTGTCTCATACAAAATACCTGTTGGTTCTCCGTTTTCATCTTTTGCAATGATCCCGTAGGGTGGACTCTCCGTATTTCGATTAATACCCGCAATCTCAAGTGCTTTGCTGTTTACCCAGATATAATGTCCTTCCATATGAAATAGAATAACAGGGCGCTCTGGGAGGATGCGATCGAGTGCTACACGATTTGGAAGCTTTTGGTTGTTCCAATTGCCCTGATCCCAAGAAAAACCAATAATCCATGGATCATCTGGCCTTGAATCGCTAAAATCATCTACCATTTCGAGCACATCTTCTTCTGAAGTTGCATCAGCTAAAAAGACACTCTCTTCTGCAATACTTCCCATTAACATATGCAAGTGAAAATCATGAAAGCCAGCCATAATAAGTTGATCGGCATAATGAAATACTTTCGTGTCTGGTCCAATAAACGGATTCATTTCTATTTCGGAACCAATGGCTGCAATCTTATTATTAATAATAACGATATGCGCGGGAATGGGCCTATCGGCAAGTCCCGTAAAAACAGCATTACTTGAGATAACAATGTCGGCTTTTTGATCTATATTCATTAATAAATGACCTCCTAGTAAACTGAAAAATTTGAAATTTATCCATATAAAATAAGTAGTAATTGGATAACGGCGCTATGAACCATAAACTACGATTAGGCAAAGTATACAGCTATGATGATCTTTCACATCAATTCAAATTAATCTCATGGCTCTATTTATAATTCTTTTTCTAAAAATCAGGACACCCCTATTCACAAACGAGGTCTTTATCCAAAAAAACGACCCAGTTCTTTGTAATATGGTACTTTTCATCATTAACAATAATAAACGACTCACTGTCTGTTGCAGAGAAAACTTCCTGCTTTTCTACATGCCAAGTTCTTTTGCTAGGTGTTCGCCTATCCAGGGGTCCAAATTGCCCACACTTAATCTCTAGGCTTCTTTGGCTGTAATTTTTTTCACAGAACATTCTCATTATCTCTATTTCTTGTAAATAATTTTGAAAGATTAATTAATATCAATATGCTTTCTTTACTTTTGTTTCTTTTAAGCGTTTTAATCCTTTTCGAAGGAAATAAATTGCTATAAGGACACCTGGAATTTCAGCAGCTGGAGCGGAATACCAAACACCATCAACTCCCCAGTATTTCGGGAAAATAAACATGAACGGGAATGAAAAAAACAACATTTTGCTCACATTAATAAATGTTGCGGACCAGTTTTTCTCTTGTGCTTCGAAATAACCAGAGATAAGCAAACTAACAGCATTTAATGTAAACATGCAATTAAATACGATTGTCGTCCAGGTTATGAGTTTCTGTAATTCCGGATTACCATTAGAGAAAAATGACATAATTGGATCTGCAAAAATGATTAGTAAAGCAGTCACGATCAAAAACAAGGAAACTGTAAAAGTGAGCCCAATCTTAATTGCTTGTTTCACACGATCAAGGTTGCCTGCGCCGTAATTGTAACTAATAATTGGTTGAAGTCCTGTCATCCCACCAAGCGCTACTAAGGCGAGCAGATTTGTAATGTAACCGTTTTGAACGGTGAAAGCTGCAACGTGCATACCACCACCATAGCTTTGCAGTAAATTATTAAAGAAAATAATAGAAAAAAACATCATGAGCTGACTCGAAAAAGATGCAAAGCCTGTCCAAGCGACTTCACCAATTATCTTAAGATTAATCATTATATCTTTTATTTTGGGTTTAAGCTTGGTTTTACCGAACCAAAAGTAAAAGATTAGTAAAACAGGGGTAGATTGTGCAATGGTGTTTGCCCAGGCGGAACCCATCATACCCATGTCATATTTCGTTACCATAATCCACTCTGTAATTCCGGCAACTACCGCCGCAACTAACCAACTGTTCATTGATAATACAGGTTTTTCATCGATATTGGTTAAAATACTAAGTACAACCGCTAATATCATTATTGGCAATGCAATCCACAATGGTTGGCTGTATTTCACTGCATATGGAAGTGCATCATGACTCGCTCCGAATAAAGTCATGATTTGATTATTAAAGATCAATCCAAGTATAGATAGCAAAATGGAGACGAATAGAGTAAACCATAAAGTTTGCCCCATAGTACTTCTCGCTTCATCGATTTTTCCTTTTCCAAGTCGAAGTGAAATGACAGCCCCGGCTCCAATCCCAAAAAGAACACCAAGCATACGAATAATAACTGTTACTGTAAAACCAATTCCGATTCCTTCGATTTCAAGCCCCCGAAAGCCACTGACGAAATATCCATCAACAATCGCTACCACTCCAAGAATTACGTTAGCCATAATTCCAGCCAAAGCAAACCGTAAATATAGTAAAGGAATACTTTTGGTTCCAAGTGCTGAATCATTTACCAGCTTATTCATAATTTCTGCTGTTTCTTTCTTCGGCGAGGGGTGATTTCCTGATATCTCCACACGTATACCCTCCTAAAAATTAATTTATCCCGCTATTTGCGGGCAGTAAAACTCCCACCTCAAAATTAGGCTGGGGCAAAGAATTTAGGTGGAAGCCCTGTTACCCTTAAAAGTCCGATTGGTGAAGGCTAATAATCAATGGGGGATGAATACCCCCATTGATTAAGGTTTCACTTTATAAAGCAAGCTCAGCTCATTCTTCTTTACACAAAAATATCGAGTAGTTTGAAAATAGATTTACAAGCATAGTTTTCTGATTTTGTGACGAGTAGCTTGAGTCGTCGATCAAACAACCATGATAAACTATGGAATTGAGTTCTTTATACAATTGACTTCGATCAAGAACTCTTGATTTGTACCAGAAATTTTTGCTTGAGTATTCACGTTCAAGTTTCAATTCTTTAAAAATCGTGGCTTTGTATGTCGCTGCAATATCCTCCGTATTTCTAAAAGTGTATCCGTTTGATTCATCTTATCTCATCATTCTCTCTATTTATTTGTAAGAAACATTATGGTAGGGGATATAGCTTGCACAGATACACCAAAATGTTTTCTATCATTTGATTTACCGATTGATGGTACTTTTATCCACAGTAACTTTTCCATTTACTATATCTAATTCTTTTCGTCCAAGGGATAGGATGACCATACACGCAAAAATCGCTAATGCACCAATCACGAACATCCCGTTTGAAACGGCTAACTTTCCGAAAATCATAGGACCAAAAAAACCACCTAAACTTGCAACCGCATTAACCGTTGCAATGCCGGCTGGTGCGGTTGATTCCGTAAAAAACAGAGTCATAAATGAGAAAAAGGCGCCTACAAATCCATACAGTCCAATTGCTGCGAAAGCAATTAATACGATCATTGTCAATGCGTTACCAGCAAATCCACACATAATAAAGCCTGAAGCTGCAATGAGGAAGCTTGCAATCAAATGCTTTGTATGTTCATTTCTTTTATCAGAACTCCATCCAAAGAGTAACATGGAAGGGATTCCGATTAGTGCAGGTATAATTGTTAACCAGCCAATTTCCATATTATCTGAATTAGAAGTGAATGATTTAATGATACTTGGCAGCCAAAAACTAAGACCGTACATTGCTGTATAATTAGCAAAATAAATAAAAGCCAATTTCCATACTTTCGTGTCTTTAAACATTTCTAATTTTGACGCTTTATTTACTGCAATGCTTTGACTTCTTTCGCTATCTAATTCATTTTCTAGCCAATTCTTTTCTGTCTCATTTAACCATTTAGCATCTTTGGGAGCATTATTTAAGTAAAACAGTGTGATAACTCCTAAAATAACAGCTGGGATCCCCTCGAGGATAAACATCCATCTCCAACCAGATATCCCATGCCATGCAATGTTGTCCATAATCCAGGTTGATAATGGGGCTCCTATAATCGTACCAATCGGCAAAGCCATAACGAGAGAAGCGGAAGCACGCCCTCTTTCTTTATTCCGAAACCAATATGTGAAATATAAAATAACTCCTGGGAAGAAGCCTGCCTCAGCAATTCCAAGTAAAAAACGAGCAATGTACAAATGAGTGGCTGATTGTACAAATGCTGTTAAAGCTACAATGATTCCCCATGAAATCATAATTCTAGCAATCCAAATTTTTGCACCAACTCTGTGCATGATCAAGTTGCTGGGTATTTCAAACAGGAAATATCCAAGAAAGAAAATACCTGATAATAACCCAAAAACTTCTGCGGATAACCCCAGGCTTGCATTCATTTCCAACGCTGCAAAGCCTAAATTCACACGATCCAAATAAGCAACTACATAGCATATAAACGTAAATGGTAAAATGCGTATCATTGTTTTTTTGATTGTTGTATTTTCAATTGATTGGTTCATTGAATTCATACTTATAAATCCCTCCTAAAATAATAAAATACCTTTAGGCTCTAAAGTGTTTAGTAAATTGATTTGGTAAAAATACTTATAGATTTGACACTTTTTCTTCAATCACAAACCAAAGAGAATTTTCGGTTAGTTCAGCCTTCATTTTAAATTTAGATAAATTCTTGTGAAGAACGAACAAGATTTCTGCTGTGAAAGATACTTTTATTAGTAGGAGGACATGTTTTGGCTTTTGTGTATAATCCTTCAGGTGTAAACGCTAACATTTTTAGGGCTATCAAATATTTCAGGTCTAATCTACGAATTCTTTGTTTAGAAAATTACTATTCATTAAAATTAGATTTCTGAAATACATAATCGATCTGCTTCATACACTGTTCATTCCGTTCTTTTGGATGTTTTTCTTTAATTTTTCATTTGTAAGTTCAAATAAATTCCTCCTTTTTAATGATTGGACTGATAGTAACACGGGATTTTGTCGTATATAAATAATAAAATTCTGCTATGTGATAATTTTTATTATTTTTTAAAAATTCAGAAAAAATAAATCGCGTTTAAAACTATCAATTGGTGACAGTTAAAATATTTCTTTTCACTTTGAATTTTTATTGACAATAAGGAGCTTATCTATCTAAATAATGATCTAGAGTAAGATTAAACGGATAAAATAAATAGACATTTGAATTCTCAATTTTGTTATTCTATTGAAAAAGAGATATTTTAATAATTAAAAATTGTTAAAATATGATATAAAGAGGTAATATG
>NZ_QOSD01000014.1:0-76637 GCF_008368905.1 Bacillus sp. SH5-2 | reverse complement strand
TCTTAAGAACTCTATTTTTTTGAAAAGAACTTCTATCTTGAACTGAAGAAATTTAGGATTTCTAAAATAACTAAGATCTAATTAACCATAGAGATATAAAATTTTTATTTTGGGGGTACTTCAGAATCTTAACTTGATAGCGATGGGATAACGCCAACAAAATGCGAATTTTGTACGCTAAGCAAAAAAACAATCAGCTGTCCACTTGGACAGCTGATTTACATAATTTTCGTTATTGGAAGTTATGTTATTAATCCCAAACATTAGGGCGTTCAATTTTCATTGTTCTTAAATAATCTAAGAGTTGTCCCGTATGAACTGCTTCATGATATGCTATACGCATTAACATATCCCCTAAAGAACGGATATACCCTACATTTGAACGATCAATTTTAATTGTATTTAGATCTTCATTAGAAAAAGAACGAACAGTATCTAAAAATTGTTTGTGATATATCTCAGCAAAATCCAGTTCATCTTCGATAGATAAAAAAGGTCTGTTTTCAAATGGAGAATTATACTCTTTCAGACTTCCCCTATTTTCAATAGCCAGATGATAATAATGTTCTGATTCCAGTACATGCCGAATCATCTCTAAACAAGTCATAGCTTTTTCATCTGGTTTCCAATCCAATTTATCGCTAGGAATTGTTTTCCATATCTTTATACTCCGTCTTCTAACTTCTGTTAAGTTTAATAACAATAAATCAATTGTATTCATTTATATTTCTCCTCTCACTTAGCCTCATAAACAAGTTTACTAAATTTTCTAAACAAATGACAAACATTCGTTCTTACCCATGAATATAATATTCATATAAGGTTAACATAACGTCTCATTATCGGTAGCAAAGAAAAGGGAAAAACCTACTTCCACAAAGGAACCTTCTTTTTTTGTTCTATGGATCTATGCATTTTTTTTATACGTTCCTATCCTGGCGCGGTTTTAGGGTTCTTGTTTGTTACTGGATTAGCCAAAAAAATGTATAAAAATTTACATACTCTTAGGTGGTTATTTTCCAAAATGCTGGCGGTACCCCCATAGATACTTCCTTTATGTAATTAACATTCTATTATAAGTAAATGTTATTATTAAAATAGTAAATATGTATTTTACTTATTTTTAATTTATCCTTAAAGTAAAGGAAACAATATAGATGGAGTGTCCCTGTTTATATGACTTCAACATTTGTTTTTGATAATGCAGAAGTAGGAGCACAACGCTTCGCAGGAGAAGATCCAGGATTTATGTGTTCACGCCTGGGGAATCCAAATGTAAGAGAACTGGAATCTGAAAAAATCCAACTAGATAAAGAAGGTGTAAAAATGCTAAACCCATTGGCTTTAGAATTAAATAATGTTATTGAAGAACGGAATAAACCAGTATATGAAATGTTTTCAATGTTAGGAAAATCCTTGTATTTCCCCAAAGGGATTGTCAGCCAAGCTGGAGAGGCAAGGGGGAAAGCTGACCGATTCAATGCAACAATCGGGATGGCTTCAGAGGGTGGACAACCCATGTATATAGATGTGATTCATAAAAACCTTTCCTCATATAATCCGAAAGACCTGTATCCGTATGCACCACCCGCGGGAAAACAGGAGCTGCGTGAGGTTTGGAGAAAAAAGCTTCTAAAGGATAATCCTTCCCTTGAAGGAAAGGAATTTGGTACCCCGATTGTGACGAATGGGCTGACCCATGGCTTGAGTATCGTATCCGACCTGTTTGTGGAAAAAGGCGATTCGATTATACTGCCAGATAAGTATTGGGATAACTATCATATACTTTTCAACATCCGCCACGACTGTGGGACCGTGACCTATCCTTTATTTACGAAAACAAACAAATTTAATGTAGAAGGTATGCTGAAGGCCCTTTTATCCTGCCAAAATGGTAAAGCGATTCTTGTGCTTAATTTTCCGAATAATCCTACCGGGTATACTCCTACGGTGAAAGAGGCAGAAGGAATTCTTGATGCCATCAAGCAGGCAGCGGATCTTGGGGTTAATATTGTTGCTGTTATGGATGATGCTTATTTTGGATTATATTACGAAGATTCAATCAAGGAATCTATATTTGCTCGTTTAGTAGGATTACACCCGAATGTCCTCCCAATTAAAATTGATGGGGCAACGAAAGAAGAGTATGCTTGGGGTTTTCGTGTTGGGTTTCTCACATTTGGAATTCAGGATCCTCTGGTTTTAGAAGCGTTGGAGAAAAAGACGATGGGTTCCATTCGAAGTACCATCTCATGCAGTCCACACCTTTCCCAAACAATCATTTTGGATGCCTTGTTACATCCTAAATTTGAAATGCAGCGCAGGGAGAGAAATAAAGTAATGGAAGACAGGGCCAGACGAGTCAAAGAGATCTTAGCTGACGGGAAATATGCGGATGAATTTGAACCTTATCCATTCAACTCAGGATATTTCGTATGCCTTCGCATAAAACATTCTGATGCTGAAACACTAAGGATCCACTTGCTCAATCAGTACGGAGTGGGTACCATCTCCCTTGCCAAGACAGACCTTCGGATTGCATTTTCCTGTGTGGAATTAAAGGATCTAGACCGCCTTTTTGAACTTATCTATCAGTCTTGTAAAGAATTGAATCAATGTTATATAAAGCTATGATATTTCAGAAGTTTTTCCTGAAGCATACCTCGTTGGAGAAGGAAATAATTGATTTTTGGATTGAGACCATATTTTAGTTATTCCATTATAGGGCGCTATTGTTGAAGATCAAAGGTAGAAAATTATCAAACTTTTTTATAAAACCGGAACTTAAATATGTTAGAAAAGAATCTATTTTGATCAATCCTTTTTTCAAAATAGATTCTTTTTACTTACCATAAAATACGGGTTTATGAGGTATTTTTGATCAAACTTTATTCCAAACCAACATCAGGGTGTATTTGATATGCCCATTTTTATAAAATCTATAAAAGATAATAAAAAACTATATAGAAAGACCGCATTTTGTATAAAAATATACCTTAAGTTGATGGATGTGGGTCAGTACCCCATAAAGAAAAGACACTCATAAATGAGTGTCTTTTCTGATAGTTTTTTTAGCAGAAGCAAGCAGCTCCAACTATGATTAATAAAATAAATAATACAACTACTAAAGCAAATCCTCCAGCAAAGCCGCCACAACTACCACCAAATCCCATAATAGTTCCTCCTTTAATGGGAGGGGAAAACACGGGGTCACTCATGTATTTTAGTGGATTCAATTTACTTTATGGTTTTACGCATGAATTGAGCAGGTCCTCTTGAAATAAAGAAAAGACACCCTAAGGTGTCTCCCTTCGACTTGATAACCGCATTTTATTTATTGGAGTATTATATTAACTTTCTATGAATATGATGTATATTCTCACTATTTATTAGATAATCCTGGATAAACATACAGGAACAAAAGCTCACTTTACATTATATATAATGAATATGGTAAGTAAAGGAGTCTGATTGTTTATGTCATCAAAAAATAGATTTAATCCTTGTGATATTTCTTGTGCGTTTCCGGTTCCTATTCCAGGAGAACAGGGAATTCCAGGTCCGGCAGGATCTACAGGACCTACTGGCCCGACTGGGATTACAGGAGTCACCGGACCGACTGGAACAACAGGTCCAACGGGTCCAACAGGAGAAACCGGGGTAACAGGTCTGACAGGAGTAACAGGTCCCACAGGAGCAACTGAGGGCTGTCTTTGTGATTGCTGTGTTTTCCCTATGCAGAACGTTTTACAACAACTTATGGGGCAGACTGTGATTCTTGCCACTATTGCAGACGCACCAAATGTAGCCCCTCGTTTCTTTTTATTCAATATTACTTCCGTGAATGATTTTTTAGTTACAGTCAAAGATCCAGTTAGCACCACAACTTTCGTGGTCAATATTTCTGATGTAATAGGGGTAGGATTTTCACTAACAGTACCCCCACTAACATTACTTCCACCTGCCGATTTAGGATGTGAGTGTGATTGTCGTGAACGACCAATTCGACAATTACTGGATACGTATATCGGATCTATAGTGAATCTTTTAGTAAGTAATGGTTCTATTGCAACAGGTTTTAATGTGGAACAAACAGCTCTTGGCATAGTGATAGGTACTTTACCAATACCTTTAAATCCAACTACACTCTTTAGATTCGCTATTTCCACCTGTCAAATTACAGCTGTGGATATAACTCCTACTGCGACGTAGTTCATTTCTATCAAGAGGTCAGGAAGTCTTTGTAGAATTTGCTTCAAACCAAAATGGAAAGCTTGCTTAATGATCATTTTTATATATTGCTGGAACGATATTATGTTAATAGATTAAGTAAAAACAAGAAGAGATCCAATCGGCGCTCTTCTTATTTTTGGTGAAATTGCACTTTTTTGTTTTGGAAATGCTTTCTTTTATGATGAAATCAAATCATAGTATATCTAGCGTTTTCAAGTACAATGGAACTACGACCTTGTTGACGTCCATCGTACTGCTCAAAAGCCCATTAGATATCGTTATATACCAATTGTAAAAAGAAAATATTGATGTATTGCCGTAAAAAAAGACACCCTAAGGTGTCTTCCTCCGGCTTGAATCACTTTACTTTTAAAACTAAAGAATCTGCGTTAGTTCTGAATTCAAGACTCGTTGTGCAGTAATAATAACATTACCAGGTGCTATTCCGTAGACACTGTATAAACCACCGTTTTGATTAGGAACAATTTCAACTTCGTATTGAAGAGCTTGTCCCAAAGTAGAGTGAACTAAACTTAGATTTACAAAACCGGAAGCATTAGCAGCCACATTAAAGTTTACCTGTTCGATTAATGTTCTTGTACCGTCAAGGCTAAAAGATCTAACTACCCCAGTAAGTGGACCTGCAGTACGATTGAGAATTTTAACCCTCGCTCTAGTTGCATTACTAGGTTGATTTCCTACGTTTTCAATTGGACCAGTAGAGAAAGGCATATTAAATTCACCTCCCACTAAATTAAAGGATTAATAATCTATAGATTATAGTTTCATAGTATTCAATACTTTATTAAAATGATCTAAATCAATTAACCATTTTATTTTAATAATAAAAAATAAAGTTTACATAACCTTATGCTTTTTAATGATGAATGAGCAGGTCCTTTAAGAAATAAAAAAAGACACCCTAAGGTGCCTTCCTCCGACTTGAACCACTTTAATTTTAATAATATGTATTGGACTCCCATCCAAACAGTATTTTATCATGTTAAGTAATATTGGTCATTGAGAAAAAAGAAAAAGCCCTATATAGGGGTATCACCACACGACCAGCCAGCACTCACACCCAAAAACAGGAGGGAATGATAAAATGTAGTTTAAGGAGGGGGAAGAATGAAAAATGTGCATAGATGGTTAAATTATTTTGGTTTTATATGTGTGTGCATGTCTAGCTTCGGCTTTTTTTTACCAAAATACTTGGGGGTATTTCAAAATCTCAAGTTGATGGGTATGTGACGGTGCCTCATACTCACCAAGCTAGTTAGTGTATGTTAAGTAGACCTTATTGATTTGTATATCTCATCCATCCACCTTCAGATTGTTTCGCTTTATACTTCCCATAAGACAGAAGCTTCATTGCCGAGCGATTGGCCGCATGAAAAACCAAGTTCAGCTTCCATTCTTCCTCCATTTCACTGGGATAGGTGGTGGATTCATAAACATAATAACCCGCCATGATACAGGGGATTACTTGCTCCGGTTCAAATCCATAAGCAGTTGCATCATCCACAACCAAATCAATGATGCATTGGTTTCTATCTTTAACTTTTTTCTGGAGTAATTTTTTTACCGATTCTGGTACTAATTCTAATATTTTATCCTTCATGTCAGTCACCTCATCTTTTATCATTTCCAGATAGCCTGGGGATATGTGTCAAACAGAATGAAATTCCAACCGTAATTGCACAGGTTTAACAAGATCTTAAGGACTATATCACCCTAAAAGGGAAAATGGCTTTAAATCCAAGAAATCTGGTGAGACAGGGAGAAACGTATTCTTTCATGTTGTATTCGATTGGAACGAAACAATTTAAATGTAGGAAAACGTGTCGTGTTTAAAGTGGATAACCTAAGTTTCTATGATTCTCCATATTGGCAGGATAATAATGTTGTAGGCATCTGTAGATGCAGGATTAGGATTTACTATAGACGCAAAAGTAACTGTCAATGGATCCACAATATAAAATACACAACAGCAAAGGCAAAACTAAAAGGCATGAGTCCGGTACAATATCAGACCCATGCTCAAGAAGCTGCCTCACTGGGAGGAAAGACCTCGATAACGATGTGGGAAACTAAGACATCAATGTTGTAGTCATTATTTTTAAGAAAAAACAAGTCTAGAGTTTCCTTTTTTATAGGAAGCTCGAGCATTCAACCCGCTGATAAAAGGAAACCCAAAGGGCATACTAAGATTATATTAAAAATGGGAGGATATAAATTTGAGTACAATAGAAAATGCAGTATCTATCTTCGCCTTAGGCGGCTTGAATGAAATCGGGAAAAATATGTATGCAATCGAATATTCAAACGATATCGTGATTATCGACTGTGGCAATAAGTTTCCAGATGAAAGTTTATTAGGAATTGATTTGATTATCCCTGATATAGCTTACTTAGTAGAAAATAAAGATAAAGTCAGGGCTTTAATTGTCACACATGGACATGAAGATCATATCGGGGGGATCCCGTTCTTCTTAAAAAAGTTGAATGTACCCGTTTATGCCACACGCTTCACACTAGGATTAATTGAAATCAAATTAAAAGAACATAAACTTCTAGGAGAAAGTGAACTTATTGAAATCAACTCAAACTCAAACTTGACAATCGGAGGAATGAGTGTAAGTTTTTTTAAAGTGACCCATAGTATTCCTGATTGCTTGGGGATAGTCTTTCACACACCAGAGGGTAATATTGTACATACGGGGGATTTCAAGTTCGATTTAACCCCTGCGAATAATGAGAATTCGGATATTCATAAAATGGCTGAAATCGGCAAACACGGGGTCTTGCTTCTATTGTCTGAGAGTACCAATGCAGAGCGTCCTGGTTTGACCCCATCGGAACAAATGGTAGGTGAACATGTAGAAGCAGTTTTCATGAAAGCTGAACGCAAAGTTATTGTTTCTACCTTTGCTTCAAATATTAGTCGCGTTCAGCAAGTCGTGAATGCAGCGCAAAAAACAAATCGAAAACTTGCGTTGCTTGGACGAAGTATGGTTAATGTCGTAGAGGTTGCTATGGAACGTGGTTATTTAACAGTTCCAGATGGAATGTTAATTGCCCCACATGAAATCAATGAAATGGCTCCTGAAAGGATGGCCATTTTATGCACGGGGAGTCAAGGAGAGCCATTGGCTGCTCTTGCTCGCCTGTCCACTGGAAACTTTCGCGGTGTCGACATTTTACCTGAAGATACGGTTATCTTTGCAGCAGGTCCAATACCCGGGAATGAACGAAATATCACAAGTATCGTAGACAACTTATTTGCACTTGGAGCCAAAGTGATTTATGGATCAGGAAGTACATCCGGAATGCATGTTTCTGGCCATGGTTATCAAGAAGATTTAAAACTAATGCTTACATTAATGAAACCAAAATATTTTATTCCCATTCACGGTGAATTTAGAATGCTACACCATCACCGTTTGTTAGCTGAATCTGTTGGAGTGGAGCAAGGAAACACGTTTATCATCAATAATGGGGATGTCGTCGATATTGAACATACCATTGCCCGTCAGACCCGGAAAATACCGGTGGGGAATACATACATAGACGGGGGAGATGTCGATAATATTGGGGAAATTGTGTTACGAGACCGCAAACAACTTTCCGAGGATGGGATGCTCATGATTGTTTTAACTATGAGCAAATCGGAAGGAAAACTGATTTCTGAACCCGATACCATTTCTCGTGGATTTGTGGATAGAGATTTCTCAGAACTCCGAAGAGACGTTAATCGACTTACTATAAAAACTGTTAACGAGCTACAAGAAGCAAATAGAAACTCATGGAATGTAATGAAAAAACAAATAAAAAAATCAATACGACAATATGTATATACACATACTAAGAAAAAGCCAATGATTGTTCCTATACTTATTGAAATTTAATAGGGGGAAGTTTTAAAAGAATTAATTGATCTTCAACAATTGGGAGCTTTAATGGAGGAATGATCACAAAAATTATCAAACTTTTTTATAAAAGGATGATTTAATTGAATATAGAAAAAGCGTGTTTTGAACAATCTTTTTTCGAATCGCGCTTTTTTTATTTGCTCTTTTATCAAGGTTTATTAAGTTAATTTAATCAAACTTTATTTCAAGACTACACTTAGTTCTAAGTTTAAATTAAAAAGAAAAGAGGAGTAATGATTTAGCGTAAAAAAAGACACCCAAAGGTGCCTTCCTTCGACTTGAACCATCTTAATTTTAATAATATGTATTGGACTCCCATTCAAATGATATTTTACCAAGTTGAGGTTGCGTCATATCATCATCAAGCTTAGAAATCGATGGTTCCTCAAAACGAAAAAACGAGCTAATTTCTCATAGTTAACAGTGGAGAGATAATAATTTTGTTTTGTTAGTCCTTCAAAATATTGAAAAAATGGAGATGGTGTTATTTATTGTTTAAGTTGATGATTCTAAGATACCAATTTAATTGACCTGATAGCGATGTATCCGTACTCCCCGAAAATTCACCTTTGGCCTCAGGGAAATTAAATAGGGTAATAATTATTACAAGTGGATTAGGTTTCTTGTGAATTTTAAATTAAAGGTCTTATCCAAAGTTGAGAAAAATCCACATACCCAAAATATTTCATCTTAATATTCGTTAAATCTGATGAAAAAGGAATTTGCCGTGTATCATCGTATAAGGGAATCATAATAGAGGATTCTATCAGTTCTTTTTCAAGATTCTTATTTAATAAAGCCCACTCTTCAAAAGGTGTATGTTTATATTTAGATAGTTGTTTTCTTAGTGATTTATTTGTTTTTAACACTTTAGCCAATGGTGAATATCTAGCTGTTAAAAAATAATAAAATGATATCTCTTGATTCATCTCGAATACTTCACCATGAATAAAAAGATCGACTTGTTCATTAAGCTTTTCATCCCTAAGATAGTTTTCAAATGGAACCCATTTGACTTGAAAAGGTATATTTTCTTTTTCTAAGATATGCATTAACCATTTTGTAGTCGCTTCTGTATACTGAGTAGCTTTTATAATAAGTGGTTCTTTAAATTCGGGACGTTTTCTTTTTGGAATATTGACTTGATGATCTATGTCTTTCAAACAGCTATTAACATTTGGGGATTTTTGAGAATCATATTCATGAATATGATTTATATTGTTAGCGATAATCGAATGTAAGTAATTACGAACATCAATGTGCTGAATGGAAGAATCGCGCCAAGCATTCATAATTATAACGCCAAAACCTGAATTCCTTTCTACTTGAAAGGTAGAATTACATTTATGGTGTTTGGAAGATTGATAAATAGTATCAAATTCTAGAGGGACCTGAATGAATTCTACTATATCTAGCAAAGGTCTTTCTTGAAAATAATCATGAAATGCTATTAATGATGTTTTTTCCAGGTTATTCTCTCCTATATAAAAACCACCGCTTCCTATGATTTGACCGTTATTTTCTTTATAAATACTTGTATTTATCATGCATAACATTTGTAAACAATAACTACACCCCTTTGGGTAATGTATATCAATAATTAATGGTGAAACAACCTCTATTTTTTCTATGGGTGCCCATAAGTCTTTATAGTATGTATGACTGCGTAATTTTGAGAGACATTGTTTCACATCAGACGCTGTTAAGATGGATCCATCATGAAATTTTATAGACTTTTTTAAATATAGTCTAAGCGTAGATTGAGTTAAATCCCAACTGTGAGCTATTTCAGGTAATATGTTCCCCTTTTTATCCATATAAACAAGTCGATTGAAAACGTTCGCGACAATATGTGCACTATGTACATCGGCAGCCTCGAGCGGATGTGTTGTTAAAAAGGGATTTCTTCTAGGAATAATTAATTTATCATCTGAGTTATGTATATAGCCAAATTTTGAATGAAACTTAGTCATCAAGCGTAGTTTACTGTTTGGAGACCAATTATATAGTAAATATTTAATACTTTTTTCAACAGGCTGTTGGTCCATAATTTCCATTACTTGTGACTCATAGATTTGTTCTATATTTTTCAACCATTGGAGAGAGGAGGGATTTCCTCTACCTTTTCCAGGAATGAAAGTCAGCCAACCTTCATCCATCCATTTATGTAAGTAACGTACTGTTTGCTTTGTACTTAAATTTAAAAAATCTGCTAGGTCTTGTATTTTTATATTTCCTGAAGAAAATGATTGCCATAGATTCAGTAAAGTTTTATCCATTTTCCTATCTCCCTTTATAAGTGGACATGTTTTTCTGAAGGTGTCCATTTTTAATTTGATAAGTCTAGTTTAATATAACATTAGACAAGGGGAGGAGATACGATGAGTTGGAGAGAATTTGAGCAAAATATAAAAGTACGCTTAATTACATCATTTTTTAATCGTGCTGTTACATCAGCAGTAATGCCTTTCATGGCATTGTTTTTTGCTCAAGAAATAAATAAAGTATGGGCCGGGTTATTTTTAATCTTAACGGTTATTTTAAGTTTTTTTTCAAATTTAATTGGAGGTTACATTTCAGATCGATTTCAACGAAAGAAAATCTTATTATTAACTTCTTTTTCTAGTACTTTAATGTTTTTATTTATGACTTTAAGCCTATTTCCTACAAATAAGATAATTTGGTTATTTGCAATCGCTTATGTAGGTTTTATAATAACTAGCAGTCTGGGGCGCCCATCCATGCAAGCTATCATCATAGATTCAACTACACCGGAAAATCGAAAGGCTGTCTATACAATTGACTATTGGCTTATGAATCTTTCTATGGCAATTGGTGCAGCATTAGGTGGTTTTTTATACATTCATCACCAAAAAGAGTTATTTATATTACTGACTTTTGTTTCTGCTACATTACCAATTGCTTATAAAATTTGGCTAGTTGAAGAAGTTAAAGGATGCGTAGAAAAAAGGCATGGAAATATAGTACGCGATCTAATTCAAAATTATAAAGTTGCTATTCAAGATAGAGCATTTTTAAGAGTTGTAATAGGATCTACCTGCATATTTGCAGCAGAGTTTTCTTTAAACAGTTATATTGGTGTACGACTTTCAGAAACATTCAATCCAATAAGCATTGGGAACTTTGAGATAGTAGGAGTGAGGATGCTAAGTATTCTTAACATACAAAATATGCTTTTAGTAGTATGTTTAACGTTTATTGTACATAAATTTACAAATCATCTAAGTGGAAAAAAAGCGTTACTTTTAGGTCTTGTGCTTTATGGGGTAGGTTATGTGGCAGTAACATCTGCAAACACCTGGTACGTACTGATTATTTTTAACTTTATTGCTACTGTTGGGGAACTTGTCTACTCACCAATTAGAAATGCAGAACAAGCTAATATGATTCCTGCTGACAAGAGAGGATCATATTCAGCCTTTGCGGGTCTATCATATATTGGGGCGGATCTAATTGCAAGAATGACTATTATCGTCGGTGCATTCTTAATTCCTACGATGATGTCTGTTTATATTGGTATGATTGTAATAATAGGGGCGTTTTTCCTATATAAGGGCCTGTTTGTTAGAACTAATAGTCAATCACAGGAAAGATTGAATAAAATTTCAATATAATATAATGCTTAAAATGAAATATACACTATTCTTTCTATAGAATCGTAGGATAGGTGTGTAAAGAGGGATTATACAACTTTGGAGGTAATTATGAAAACTTTCATATATATGGTGAGACACGGGGATTCACCAAAATTTGGGAAAGAACAAACAAGAGGATTAACTGAAAGAGGAAAATTAGATGTTCAACGAATAACAGATGCATTACAAGAGGAGGGAATCGACGTTGTTATCTCAAGTCCATACGATCGTTCAATTCTAACTGTTCAGCAGTTAGCGAAGCAAATAGGACAAGAAGTTTTAGTATTTGAGGACTTAAAAGAAAGAATTTTTATTGCTGAAGAGGAACGAATGTCGGATAAAGAATTATTCCCTTTGATAAAAAAGTCATTCTTAGACCCCGACTTTGCTTTAATGGGAGGAGAGTCTAATATCGAATGTCAGAAACGTGCTATAAAAGTCTTAAAAGAATTATTACACACCTATCGAGGACAGAAAGTAGTATTAGGCACTCATGGAGCTGTTATGACTTTGATGATGGGATATTATGACAGTAAGTATGATTTTAATTTTTTACTACAGACATCAAAACCAGATATATATAGAATGGAATTCAATGGACAGGAATTGGTGGAGGTTAAAAGATTGTGGGAAATTTCATAGATTGACTTTATTCATCCATAGCTTCTCCCAATGACGTGTATTATAAGCAATAGGGTTACTGCGGTAACTCTTTTTCTTATGGCACTGACGGGGGATTGATTTCAACAATCTAAAAAATTCGGTTCCTTAGCGTACAAAATTCAAGTTTTGTTCTTGCTATCTCGAGGTGAAATGGGAGGGAATGTTTTTGGGCAGGATGCTTTTAAAGTTATTTTTTAAATCAATCCTATTTTTTTTCTTATGCGGTATTGTTGTTTATTCTATATTTCAGATTATTTTTGTCTGGAGTGTTTCGACAGGATTAGGGAGGGATGACATAGTCGGATTTTCTGATAATAAGTATGTAATTGGCCGCCCGCCTGTTAGCTATAATTTATATAAAAAAGATAGTGGAGAAACTATATTAGATAATGTTATTGGTTATAAAAAGGAGAAAACTAAAAGCTATGTTCGAAATGAAGTTGAATTTGTAGTGATAGATGAGATAAAGGGTAGCTATGAACTGTATAAAATAGAAAATGCTTCAGAAAAGGAGATAGCACGGCTGAAAGAAATTAAGAAATTAGAATAATAGAGACTATCTGAAAGGTAAAGAAGCATACTTGTTATTGTTAGATCTAAAAAATGGTTTAGACTGATAACTGAGTTTTATTTCATGAAAAGAGTCATTATTAAAATAAAGTATTAGGGGTTCAGTCCCATCGCCATCAAGCTAATATTTTGCATCACCACCAAAACAAAAAAATTATCTCTCGACAGTTATATATGAGAATTAAGCACATTTTTTCGTTTTGGGGTGAATCTGTTTTCTTAAGTTGATGGGCATGGGGTAGGTCCCCTATAAAAAAAGACACCCAAAGGTGCCTTCCTCCGACTTGAACCATCTTAATTTTAATAATATGTATTGGACTCCAATCCAAATGTTGTTTTACTATGTTAAGTTATTTTATTACGAGCTGCACATATTTGCTTTTTCTTGGTACTTTACAATACTATCTTTTATAGCCGGATTCTGTTCGGCATTTTTTAATTGTTCGAGAACATTTTTCGCATCGTCACAACTCATTTTTTCTCGTTCTTTATCTTCAAATGATTGCGCTCTCCTTTTTGCGTACTCTAAACTCTCTTGTTCTTCACGTGCTTCTTTCTCTGTCTTTTTTTGTTTTTGCACTTGTGCTTCTTGTTGTTTATGGGATTGTTCCTGCTTTTGACGTTGTTGTTCTTCTTGCTTCGCTTTTTCTTCAGCCTGTCGTTGCGCCCGCATAGCGGTATGACGCGTGATACAAAGTTACGAGTGGTGCTTGGAACTGTAGATAGTGGTTTTAGAGGAGAGATTGTTGTTCTAGTTGATAACATTGAAGTTCCTAAAGAAGCAAGTATGCAAGCCCAGGTAATTGAAAGGGGAACTAGTCTTGCTCAAGGCGTTATAGCGCCAGTGGAAACAGCTCATTTTGTAGAAGTGGACGAGCTATTGGATAGCGAACGTGGTGTTGGTGGATTCGGATCTACAGGGGTAAAGTAAAACGAAATTTGAATTTTATTAAAAAAGAGCACTATCGAAAGTGCTCTTAGAAAATCTATTTTATATTCTGTTTTGAGCTACGATTTTAATATTTTCTGGTGGAATGATATCTTGAATTTTTTCTTTTAAATCTACTTGGACCATTTCGTCAAGATGTTCAAGCGAAACTTCAAAATTTATGCATTCCGCAGTTGAGATGTTTAATAAAGAATAATTTTCATTCTTTTTAACAACAAGATATTGTGATTGATCTGTAATTACAATACATCCTTGTTGAATTCCTAATTTACGATTATCTTCAAAAGTCATAAATATATCTCCTAACACTTTTCTGATAGGAATTGTACTACAGAAAAATGTTAGCGTCTAGTCAGTCTTATGTAAGAAATAAAGTCAAACAAAAGCGTTATTTAATAGAATTTTGATAAAAAGCGATGATCATTAAATCGCTCCATGATTTATGAACATCACTTATGTACTGAAAAGCTATTCAGTTATTTGAAATATAGTTTCATCAGGTCTGGAGAATCCATATAATTTCCTTGCGAACTTTAAAATACCTTCTTCACTCTCTGTTAAAGCTTTAATATCGTTTTCAAAATAACGTCCTGTAATTTCTAATTCAGATAACCTTTTCTTTTCTTTATTAAGTGTAATTTGTTTTTCTTGAATCATTTGTTCTTGCTTATAAATGCAGATTTGAATGGAAATAACCATAGGTAGCATAAAAGCAAGCGCTAATAAAAGACGACGTCTTAGCTTTTTATTCGTTTGTTGATTCTTATTAGGATTAATTTGTTTTTTTGAGATTGATTGTTGAGGTGATAAATTTGGGACATTCCCCATTTTAATGCCTCCATTACTTATGTATAGAATTTAAATTGCTAAAAGTATTATATATGCTAAATAGATAATTTTGAACCTATTTAGGTAAAGAGAGGTTTTATGCAATTTAAATAAAACCCCTATTTAAATGAAGAAGCCCTAGGATTAGGGGGCTAGGGCTTCAAGTCTGAGTATATCTCACACGGCATTATAAAGAGAAAAGAACGTATTGAAGATAACATATGAATGTTTCATAAATATATCAAAAAAGTGAACAAAAAGTAATTTTGTAAATCAAGGTAGTCAACACAGTTCACTAACGGCTTTTAAAAAAAAGAAGCCCCGCAGAAAATGTTACAGGGCTTCATAAGATTGAGTTATGTCGTACTCACAAGAGATTTTAACATGGATTTAGTGGTGAATAAATTAGTAAATGTATCCAATCAATCTGGAGCTATTATCTTAAACAAAAACGCTATTTTAACACAAAGCGAAATTGAAATTTATTAAGCTATACTTAAATAAGTCAAAGCAGTAAATCCGTAAACTAATAAGCTACTAGTAGCAAGAAATTTTATAATTTCATTTGTAGAAATAATAGTTACACACAGTGCTATAGATGCCCCTATAAAGAATTGGTACTTCGTTTGTATATTTGTAATATTGATTATTACAAGTACAGTGAAGAAAAGTGAAATGAAGTTAAAATATCTTTTCATTGTCATATTTCCTTTCAATGTTTGATCTATATCTATTATATCGAATTGTACCAGTTATAACATACTTTGTAATAAAGCTTTAAAGAGTTTCATTTTGTCATAAATAAAAAGGAGGCTGTTTCCGCAACCATCTTCTTAAAAAACAGAGCAACTTTTTCAGAAATAAAATATGAATGATTCCTGAAAAAAAGTTATGGGATATAATGCTATTTTTATAATTCAAGTGACAAGCTTAATTTATAAGAAAGGAATGGCTATATTATATGAAAACTTGTCTAACGAGGTTACATATAAAAGAGCAGCTAGCAAAAGCTAACTGCTCGGTTCTCCAAGGGGGAACAAGGAGAAAGTAACTTAATGGGTTGTCTACAGTATTGACGGAATATTGAGTTTTATTCAGGGGGATTTATAATCTACAAATTAGATTATGATATTTGCTATTACCCATATCGCCCAGAAAAGAACTAAAAACTCTATTGAAATCCAAAGTGCTTTTTTCTCAGGTTTTTTAAATTCTTTTATTAAAGAGAAAACAGCACTAATTGCTATAAGAATGAAAAGAACGAGTCTTATTGTATCTGGCATTTTAACCACTCCTAATTTTAAATTAAATTCATTATATAACGATTTTTAGATTTTTAGATAATTATTGGTAATAATTAAGCAAAATTTAAACAAAATAATCCTTTTAATAGAAAGTGAGGAATAACAATGGGACTAGGAAACCGTGGTATGGCTTTTGAAAAGCTTATCAATCTAGCGAATGAAATGTATCAAAGGGAGAGAGTGGCGCTTATAAACAAGCGTGCAACTCCTGTGAAGGTGTTAAAAAGTAAAGGTGGCCGTGTATTAAGTGGTTACTATGAAGCTAAGAGTACAGTAGACTATGACGGCGTGTATAAAGGACGAGCTATAGCATTTGAAGCAAAATCTACAGAGAATCCCGGACGATTTGATTTAAAGAACATCGCGCAGCACCAATTGGATTACCTGGAGAAAGCAGAGAAGATGGGAGCGATATGTTTCTTCCTTATAGAGTTCAGTAAGGATAAATCAGTATTCGTAGTACCACTATCGGTCATTCAATCTTATGTAAGGATGTCTCATCAACCGAAGGGCAAGAAGTCTATACCAAGAGCAGATTTCGATATTTATGGGTACTTAGTAGAACAGACAGAACGAGCGCCAATTGATTACTTACAATATGTTGATGAAATGGTAGCACCAGTTATGTTTGATGGCATGATTCAATTTGATCAGGACCATAAGAAAGTAGCAAATAACATAGAAGCAGCAAAAGAGAAGATGGCCAACAAGACACGCAAATTATTAAAGGCTTAATGGATAACGGAACCATGCAGAGTGGATGGTGGGGGCTACTCGCTATGCATGCTTCCCTTATTCAACAAAGAGATAGTAAAATTTCACGTACCTGATGTGAATGTAAAAATTAAAATTCAGAAATAGGGGGATTCCTCCATGGAACAATTAGCATTCTTACCAATAATGGACAAAGAAATGGAGAAGAAGATGCAAAAGGAAGTTGTGAGTATTCTAAAAGAGTATCGCGCCTTAAAAGCACGTTTCGAGAATGAAGTGGAGCAACAGCAGGAGGGAATTAGTCTGTTTCCTGAGATAAGGAATACAAGATATGTTAGTAATATTAAATTCAAGCAAATTGATAAGGCTTTACAATACGTTTTAGATTATGATGAGGCAGAGATTATCAAGATGAAGTATTTGAATGGAGAGAAGTTAAAGGATAGTTTTATCTACACGGAGTTATCAATGAAGAAAGATCACTTTTATTATAAGAAGAAAAATGCTATCCGATTAATCGCTACTTCTTTGGGAATGATCTAATTATGGGAATAAAAAACACCTTCCATTAATTAATAATGAAAGGTGTTTTTTATTTTTAATTATGATTCTTCATCTTCATTTTCTGCTTTTTTGTTATTATATTTACTATATCCATACATGCATAAACCAAAAAATGCTCCGCCCATACTGTTTCCAGTAAGGTCTCTCATAGTAATAGTTTCTCCAGATAAATACGTTAACAGAGTATATAAAACAAAGAAAATAAAACCTGATATTATTGAATTTACTATTAGTTTTTTATTATTTGCATAACGTAAGTATATATTTTTTATTCTCATCATTATAACTGTATAAGATGATATCGTTAAAAGAATAATTAAGGCTAGAATACCAAGTGATGTAAGCTCCTTATTTAAAATCAAATCATAAATGATAGCTCCAAAACAGATAATAACGGATAATAGTCCAGCATTTGCCATTATTTCAAAGGCTGTATTTTGTTCTCGTTCATCAACAGAAGTCCCTCTACCGAAAAGGTATAATTTGAGTAATTTAGACATTAATCTTCCTCCCAAAATAAGTCATTTAATGTAACTCCTAAACTTTTGCAAATAATGATACATAAATTCAAAGATGGATTGTATTCTCCTTTTTCTATTAGACCAATCGTTTGTCTGCTTACATTTGTCAATTTTGCCAATTCTCCTTGTGTCATCCCCTTTTCAAGCCGAATTTGCTTTACTTTGGTAAGCATAGTAGCAATCCTCCATTACATTTATTTCCTTTGTAATATATATATTACATATGTTAGATATATATGTCAATAGTTGTGATTATAATATTCAGAAATCTTGTGGTAAAACGTCGACAAAATGCCGATAAAATAGGGGGAATTTTGATAATGAAATCAGCGGTATTCTTAATGTACAAGCCCTTTGACAACCGCATATCGAAGAGGATTAGTACACCTATCAGTGAAACGTTCTTATGCGAGAATGTCACGGTAACGT
Organism: Bacillus sp. SH5-2; assembly: GCF_008368905.1. Lineage (NCBI taxonomy): Bacteria > Bacillati > Bacillota > Bacilli > Caryophanales > Bacillaceae > Bacillus > Bacillus sp. SH5-2. The sequence continues at coordinate 58,274 of NZ_QOSD01000014.1, read as the reverse complement.
ATACCGCATAGTAGGGCGGGCAAGGCGGTACGAACCCGCGTTAAGACGAAAAGACCAATGAGTTAATTACAATGACATATTTAAAATGGTTCATTTTCGAAATTCCTCTTTCGTGAATGTTTCTCCCATCCCCTTAGCCTGATTACTTCGAAGGCTCAAGTTCCACTTGGGTTATTAGTAGGAGTAATGGGGCTTTTGGTTTTATATACTAAAGCAAGGGGGGGTAGGTGATGAAAGAATTTATAATCGAAATAGAATCGAATAACGGGAGAATTAGAAAACATGTTGCTAGGTACGAAGATGACAATCAAATTAATGTTCGAAAACTAGGGAATTATATTACTAGACCACGTGAATCAAAATTTTTTCAGTTTAATAACATTTGGGTTAATCTAGATAATGTACTATCCATAAAAATAAGTGAAAAAACAACTGAAGATAATGAATAATATATATCCAGCATCCAAAATGGGTGCTTTTTTCTTTGTTATATAGAAATTACACATTAAACCAGTGAACATTCTAATAAGACAAGCATATGATGAATTCGTGGGACGAGTTATCATATGAGGTGAAACTTGGAGCGCCATACTTATTTGTTGAAGGGTACCTAATGACAGGTACTCTTTTTATTTTGAACAAAATGGACATTTGGTTTAAATGAGTATATAAATAGGAAGAATCTAATTATTTGATTCACATTTAAACCAAGGGGTACAAATTCGATGCGACGTGAAAAGGATTTGTTAAAACAATGGAAGGCGGATTTGCAAGCTGTTCAAGAAGAGAAAAGGCTGAAGAAGAAGGCAAAGAAAAAGGATAAAAAATATAGAATTCCTGGTAATACAGTTGACTTCATGAATGGCAAAAATACTTATCGTAAAGAGAATGGGGTATGGAGACAAAGAAAAATATAATTGACGTGAAGATAAATAAGCTTGATTAAACCAATATCAATTTTCGGAGGCGCTGCCGTGATCTGGGTGGCGTCTTGTTTGTTGTTAAGGAAAGATAAGGGGTGAATAGAAGTTAATCTCCTTTTCAATAAAAGGAGATTAGTAAGTTTATTTAATGCAAGTTCTAATAAAAGATTTTCCTAATGGTGTTAAAGATGCTATTCCATTAGTAATGAAAATATCTAAATATGGCGGACGTTCTTCTGCACTTTCATTAACAGTCTCAGAATTATTGATATTTATATTGGGAATATTTCTCTTAACCTCTTGTAGTTCGTTTTTATAAAATGGAGCAGTAGAAAATTTTTCGTAAAGTTCCTTAAGTTGTAACTGTTCAGAGTAGGAAATAGAAATTAAACCTAGTCGATTTAAATTAGAAATTGATGTTGAATTTAAATCTACATCCATATTTTGAGTACTTTCAAGAAATACATTTGTTTTAAAGGTAATGCTACCACCTCTATTAGTGATGTATTTATAATGGGCAATAGGAAGCGCTTCTCGTTCTTGAAACAGATATAAGTTTATAGCATCTAATGGAGAAAGCTGTTTAATTATTTCTACAAATGATGGATGAGCATTAGAGATTGTTTCCTTATTGAATGAAGCGGCTATAAGTTTAGTGAACATTCTTCTTAACTTATCATTTTCAAAATAATATTTAGATGCCTCTAAACTTGGACCCACAATATGTAAGGGTGGTTCAATTATATTTTCCTCTGGAATAGATGCTACAGCTTGTTCTAATTCTTCCTTAAATTGATTTAGTGCATGAACTCGCTTTATCTGAGTTTTTTCTGCGTAAATATCTATTCCTCCAAATACAATACCCCAAATCGAGGATAGAGTGTTACCTGCTCTTTGCGCTACTGGTGTTACGGCTTCATCTAGAAATTTTGGAATAATATTTATTTCCATATTAATTCATCTCCTTTTATTACATTATAACGAAACAAGAAAGGTTGCGGGTAAAAATGGAAGTGATTTATGAGAATCCTTGGTTAACTACTTGGTTTGTTGGCTGGTTTTTCTTTTGTTTATCTAGTGTTATTGCAATGGTAAAGTCTAACAAAACAAATGAACACAACGAGCGGAAATAAATGTCCAGTTTGCCTGTCTAAAAGTTGACCCTTTTGTACAAATTAAATTTATAGGTTAAAAACTTGGTAAACAGATAGTTGTTAATGTCTAAAAGATAGTCTAGAATAAAGGTATATAATTCTTAAGACTTTTAGACTATTTTGGGGTGATTTTGATGGCTATTGTTGGTTATGCAAGGGTAAGTACAAAAGATCAAAATTTAGATGTGCAAATTGAAATGTTAACGGATTATGGATGTGACAAAATATATTCTGAAAAATACAGTGGAGCTAATAGCGATCGAGAAGAATTGCAAAAAGCATTAGAGTATATGAGAGACGGAGATAAATTTGTTGTTTGTAAAATAGACCGTTTAGCTAGATCAATATTCGACTTACATAAGATTGCAAATGAATTAGCTGATCGAGGAATAGCGGTGGTATTTCTTAAAGAACAAATTGATTTTTCGACACCTGCAGGTAAATTGATGTTTACTATGCTAGGGGCTATTGCTGAGTTTGAAAGAGATTTAATTAATGAAAGAACATCTGAAGGCCGAGAAAGGGCTAAAGCGATGGGCAAACATATGGGACGTAAAGGGCAGGATGAAAAACAAGTGAAACAAGCCATGAACTTATTTTTTAATAGAAAAGAAAATAGTTTAAGTGTGAATGATATTTTTAAAATGACTGGTGTCCCACGCTCTACTATTTATGCTAAAGCTAAAGAATTAAAGTAGCGAATCCGCTGCTTTTTTATTTTGCATAGAAAAAGGAACCATAGCAGGCTCCTTAATTCGATTCAGAAGTTGTGTAGTTTTTCTTGATGATATCTTTTATGTTGATAATTAAGGATATAAGAAATCCAGCAGCTAGGATACCGTTTACCCAGTAATATGTATTCCCTGATGTGAACTTATTATAAAAGGAATCGACATTATAATATAATAAGCCTGCTGAAATGACGGTAGAGATTACTAACGTACCAAAACTTTTCATATTTTCCACTCCGTTTCTGAAAAATAAGATTCTTACAAAAATTATACAGCGAAATTTATAGATTTAAAATGAAATATAAAGGAATTACCGTGAGTTAGGGGAATATGACAGGCAGCGAATAGGCTGCTTTTTATTTTGCATATAAAAAAGGAAACCACAAAGCCTCCCTTTTATATTACGCTGTCTTATAATTTTTATTTTTAATCCTATTTTTAGTATCCATAAATGCGGCGAATGTAGCTATAGCGCCGCCTAAATAATAGACTTGGAATTTGTGGTCAAAAGCTAATCCTGTAATAAAATTGTAGCCGTATATAAAACATGTAATACCGAATAACCATAACATGAATTTCAAATCTTTTAAGCTCAATCTATAATTCTTAATTTTTTTCCACATATGTATCAATTCCTATTGTTATGAGGTTCTGTAGTTTTTCTTTTTGAAATCTCGCATGTTGAGGATAAAGAATAGAAGGAAGATAACAGCTCCGATGCCATTAATCCAGTAGTATGTGCGCCCTGTTGTGAATCCGTTATAGAATTCATAGGCATTCCAAATTACAAGAAGTACTGAGCAGACAGTAGAGGTCATTAATGAGCCAAAACTTCTCATGATTTTCACCTCGATTCTAATTTTTAGAACTTTTATATAATTATACATTTAAATAAAGGGATTTATAAAAGAAATTGCCATAAGGGGGAGTTGTAACGAGTTTCTTCCTAATCTTCTGAAGAAGTAGAATATGAAATTCAATTTGCTTGGGATAAGCGGGCCACATTTATGAATGCCCAATCCAGGGCGATGACTACATTGTCACAGCTTATTGAGAGGTTTGATAGGTTAGCAAATGCAGATGATAAGAGAAGATTAGAGTTAGATAAATTGAAAGCTGACATAGAGAAAACGAAAGCTGACACTGCTCGTATTAAGGGGGAAGATGGGGAAGAGTATGAAGATGACGGTTTCAAAGAAGCATTAGAGGGGAAGGTAGAGGAAGCGTGGGATGACTATGACGACGATTCCAAAGACCTGCTCCATTCAAGTTTAAGCCATTCTCCAAGAAGCAGATGAAAGTATTAACCTGGTGGAAGCCTAACAGTCCCATTAAAGATTATGACGGGATTATTTGTGATGGTTCCATTCGTGCCGGGAAGACAGTTTCGATGGCTCTTTCTTACGTTATGTGGGCAATGGAATCATTCGAAGGCGAGAACTTCGGTATGTGCGGTAAAACGATTGGTTCGCACCGTCGTAACGTTATAACGCCACTTAAAAAGATGTTAAAGTCTCGCGGATATAAGGTTAAAAATCATCGTAGTGAAAATATGCTTACCATTACTAAAGATGGTGTGACAAACTTCTTTTATATCTTTGGCGGTAAAGATGAAAGTTCTCAAGATCTCATTCAAGGTATTACCTTGGCTGGGATATTCTTTGATGAAGTAGTGCTTATGGTACGAAGTTTTGTAGAGCAAGCAACTGGGCGTTGTGCTGTTACTGAAGCGAAAATGTGGTTCAACTGTAATCCGGGTGGCCCGTATCATTGGTTTAAAACGAAGTGGCTAGATGATAAGAAAACAAAAGAACGTTACAACCGTATGTATAGTGGTGTTTTCTATCGTAGATACATCAAAGGTGAATGGCAGCAGCTACTTCAGGTCTCGTATTCGATATGTTTAACAAGGATGTTCACGAAGTCCCTTCTATTGAACGTAACTACGTCGAGTACTATGTGTCTTGTGACTACGTTACTATGACCAACAATCTCTTGCTTCTAAAGTTTCAGCTCAACTGTCTAAGGACATCGGTTGGAGAAACCGCGGAGCCAAAGAACGAAGAGAATTATATGTGTTAGCTAATACGAAGGCACCAGCAATCCTGATTGAACTTGGATTTATCGATAATGATGCTGATATGGCTAAATGGAACGTTGGTAAAATAGCAAATTCTATCGTATACGCCTTAACGGGACAAACTGTTGGGGATGGTGGAGGAAACGGTGGTTCTAATGATAGTATGAATATATCAAAGTGAGATAATAGTTGAAGCCGTCCTTAATCGGGAGTCTTCAACTATTATCTAAATGCTTTTTTAGCTTTCTCTATTGAGTTCTGTTCCTCTTATGTATTTGTAAATTCGATAACCATAACAGACAGTCCAAAACATAAACAAACAGCCTTTATCTTGCTAACTCTCACAAGAACTTACACTTTTGCTCTATCTGTATTTAACCCAGAATACAAGATTCTTTCATTTTTATTCCCGGATATATTTGAAAAACTGTATGTTTTTTATCTCAAATCAATTATATTCATAAATTTAAGGAAAATTCTGTTATAAGATGCATCAGTGCAAGTTATTAAATTCTTTATCGGATTTATGTCAGTTACAGTCACATATCTAGTAAGCAAATGACCATCTCTATAATAAGTAATCAATATCTTCTCTTCAGAAAGAAATGAACATAATAACTTGTTTTCAATAATTTCTTGTTCGTCTTGGGTTAATGTAGGGCGCTCCACTTTTGTTTGTTTTTTAACAATCTTACCAATACCGATGAATTTCTTCGGTATCGAAGCGGATGGAGTCCGTTTAACCATTCCTATTCCCTTTGGCATATGTGTATATCTCCCTAATTGCTATTAATAACTGCGTTATTATATCAAATTTTGGAGATGTTAGGATTATTTATGTAATTATAAAATAAACATTTAGAGGTTTTTGGCTCCTTATAAAATCAAATCAATTTAACTAAGCATGATTTATATATATAATAGGAGAAATTACTATAGATTTCCTTTGTAGGTCAGCTTGTTGTTGCTAAAGTTAACAATCTACGTTTCTATGATGCTCGATCTTGGCAGGATAAAGATGTTGTTGGTTCTGTAGATGCCAGAGGATTAGGGTTTACAATTGATGCTAAAGTAAGCGTTAATGGATCGCCACAATATAAAATAAACAATAGCAAAGGCAAAACATACTATGTAACAGCAAATGAAGCCTATGTGTATGTGAAATAGAAAAAAGAAAAAGCCCCCCTGTAATAGGCGGTCAATTATTATTTTAATTTGTTATATTCATAATCTATTTTAATTAATAAATCAGCTAGAGGTAACGAATAGTCCCATGAATCAAGTACAGTTCTTGAAAAAGATGGTTTAAAAAGAACAGCTGACATCTTTGATTTCATTTGTAATAGTTCATTATAAGTTTTTTCTAAAAAGGAGATATTAGCAACTTTCCCTACGCCATTTTTATGTACGTCTATTTCTTTAGTAATTTCTACGAGTCCTGAATCAATTAACCTTTCTACCTTTAAGGTTCTATCAGTTTGTCCAAATTGTCTATATACCATTGAGTTTGTCTTCCTACATATCTTGAGCTTTTTTGAGGACGGGCTAATATTATTTATTGTTGTTTAATATATTCTGAAGAGATTGTTCTACCTGATACATTTCACCTAATATAGGATTATCATAATCACTACAAGAGTCGAGATATGCTCTAACTCCACCAAAAATCTTGAAATCTAATCTAGATAGTGAAGAAAGTTCTTTAGTTTCTAATACGGTTACAGCTGCTTTGTAACGTTTAATTATATCATCGATCATTTTTTTTCGTTAACTTCATTTTCTTTTTCAAGATTTTTAATAATATTGTTCATTTGTTTTTTTAATTCGGTAATATTTTGAGTATGCATTAGCATTTAAATATCTCCATTTTCATTTCAATTACTTATTTGGTACTTTTTGTACATCTGAAGTCCATTCTAAAGGCCAATTTTGTGGAAGTAAAACTTGATCTCCACCACCTTTAAACTTAGTCCTGCTCATTGTGTATTAAGAGTTGCGCCTTCCGGAACTTTAATCGTAGCCTTATACATTCTTTGGTGTTTTCATCAGGAATATAATCTGCTGGAGGTTGTTCATTATTTTCCAGTAACTTTGTCAATGATTTTAAAACATGTAATAAGGCTTGCTCCGATAATATAAAGGTTTTTGCTATGACTTCTATTGCGATCCTTGTGTTATCATTTATAATCACCATTTTCATACCAACTTCCTTATAAATTATTTAACATATTACACCATATAATTGGAAAAGAGAGTAAAAACAGCTCTTGCAGAAGAATACGAAAAAGTAAATGCTGTATTTTTATTCAAAAATCATACTAGGCCCAAAAAAGACTATTCACCGAAACAGCACAAAAAAGCGTAGCCTCCAAATGGAGGGCGCTTTTTTCTTTGCAGGAATTTCTTAATCATCATGGAATACTGTCACTAGGAGGTGTTGTGACGTTATGACGGACGAAATCGTTTATTCTGCTAGTTAAGTATACAAACGACTAGGAATATCCGATAGCACTCTTAGAAAGTACATGGAAGTATTACAACGCGAAGGATTCGCAGTAAAGAAAGATAATCGTGGCAGACGCCAATACACAGACAGTGACATTATGGTGATTGAGAAATTAATTGAACTGAGTAAGCATGACGGTATGACGCTAGAGAAGGCAGCGAAGATGATTGTGCAGCAAATAGAAAAAGTTAACCCAGATCTAATTAAAGAAGAACCTGAGGAAACGGATTTAGTGCCATTCCACATTAAACAGCAATTACAGGAGCAGTACAGCGTTATGGCGCAAGAAATGAATCAAAGCATGTTAGCGATGGAGAAACGATTAAGCGAGCAGGCAAAGCAAAGTAATGAGGAAATCAAAGCAAGCGTAGAAGCACATAATGAACGAGTGGAAAAACGATTGGAAGCACGGGATGAAACTCTTATGAAGACACTACGTGAGATGCAGGAAACGAAGAGGTTGATGCAGGAGTTTCGAGATGAAGTTGCTGCTGCGAAAGAGAAGAAAAAGCCGTGGTGGAGGTTCTGGTAAGGATTTGTATAAAATATGTAAGGGCAGAAAAGTATCATACAATTTAGTCAAAAAGCAAAGAAGCTAAATGAAAAAAGACGATAGGTAACCCTGCCGTCTTTTCGTTTTTGTATAAATGCTAATTGCTGCTTTTGTCATTGTAGGTGATGGTTATGATGACTCTATAAATGTAAACTTGCAAATACCCCTGCGTGATCTGATGGCCAAAGCCCTGTTTCTGTTCGATCACTCTGCGATTCTCCAACTAATTCTGCTTTAATTGGTTCCCAGCCGTTTTTAAATAAAATATAGTCGATTCTTTGATTCAAAAAAGAAACCGCATTTAATAGATCAGGACCCTGTTCAGCGGTCAACCCTTCTCTTTTACCTACTTTATTCCATGTATCTTTAAAGCCTGCAGCAATAAAAAGATTATTAGTACTACTATTAGGAGGGGAATTCAAATCTCCCGTAATAATTACTGGTAAAGATGTATTTGCAGGTCCTTGAAGAATTTCGAGTGCTTGGGCATTCCGTATACTTTCAACAGTAGGATCCAAACGTGTATTAATCATCTTGAAAATTTGTCCGTCAATCTTAACATCTATAGAAGACCATCCTCGGATTATTGTAAAAGATTGTCCTGCAATGGTGACAGTCAGATTTGTTTGGAAGTTAGCTTCTTGTTTTTCTATCACGTCTAAATTGTGGTCTTTCTGAATTAAGATTGCATCTCTTTCTAGAAATTGAACTAAATTTCCATTGCTGTCTGGCAATTCTACCTTAACATTATTATTAAGGGCCGCAACTTCATATTTTAAACCGCGTTCCTCTAACGCTTTTAATAATATATCTATAAAATCATAGGTTACGGTTCCAAAAGTTGGAATAACTAGTTTCCACAGTACAGCTTCTTGCAAACCGATAAAATCAGGTTTTTCTGAAGCAATAGCTTTAGCAATTGCCTGGGCACGAATAGGAAAATTTGTCGCAAGAAATTGTCTAAAGACTTGTGTTACGACTGCTGGGAGTTGTCCTACAGGCACAGAAGAAAATGGTCTAACGTCAGCACCTTGATAAATATTCCATGTCATGAATGTTATTGGTTCTGGAATCGGGGCTGCAGGTGGAAAAGCAGGATAAAGTCTATGACAGCATTTCTTTTGATTTGAAAAATAAGAGTTCAAAACTGTTCGCTCCTTTTTTGAAACTAAATATAATTATTTATATTCAAATCAAATAACTGTGCTTGTATGCTGTCCCTTATACACTACTTAGATGCAGGGATTTCGGAATGAGGTAGATGCTGCGAAAGAGAAGAAAAAGCCATGGTGGAAGTTCTGGTAAGAATAAGAAGGGGTACCGTCAGCATTTCGGAAAAAACCAGGCTAAGAGTATGCAAGATTTTATACAACTTTTCGGATAATCCAGTAACAAACAAGAACCCTAAAACCCACGTCAGGATAGGGATGTATAAAAAATGAATAGAGTCATAAAAAAAGAAAAAGGCGGATTCCTTGTAAAATTAGGGATCCGCCTTTTTCTTGCTACTGATAATGATAAGTTATTTTAACCTTACATGAATACGATATACATTTTTTCATTACAACAGGTATTTATCCAAGCCATATTAATTACCTCTGAATATTTTATAGCATTCGACTTTAAGGAGATGAGAAAATGACAGTTCGCTGTCTAATAATTGACGCATATAAAGCACCTGGATCAAATATGACTCAAAGGGAATTCAGTAAACATGTAGCACAAGTTCAAAAAATTTGGGGAGACCAGTGTAATTTAGATATAAGATGGCGCTTCCAGGATCAAAATCAAACACCAATAATGAAAGATATTGAAGGGCCAATCGTTACAACTGGACGCATTCCTGATGGTCTTATACCAGATGAAGCCAAAGAATCCGCTCCACCCGAACTTTTTCCAGAAACTCCAAATGTACTTACTTGTGGTGATTATAATTCGCTTCCTGATAATATTCAAAATCCTGGTAGTGATCCATCTTTTATCAAGCAATGGTTAGCCAAAAGACCAGGAATGGATGATTCTCCATTCGGTCAAACAAGACCACTAGATATTGCTGTATACTATGTACAAGGACCATTCCTAGGCGATGGAGCTCTAGGATGCGGCGGTTATTATACTCCTTCTGGTCCAGCCATTGTTATAACAAACAATCTACCTGACATAATTACCCCACAAAACAACGTCTATATATATCCCCGCTCTGAACTAATCCTTGCTCATGAATTAGGACACGTTTTATTGAAATATTCACCTAATGCCGGTCATGTTGATAATGACGATAACATTATGTATAAAGGCTTATTAAAAGATCATTCTATTGGAGTAACAGAGGATCAATGTACTGAAGCTAAAAAAAGCGAATATTTTCAAGATTGTCCATAAAAATAACACCCAATTTAAATCAGTAGTAAAGAAAGGAAGACTAAAATGTCCCCTAAACACCACAAAATCTATAACAAGTATTTTGTATTAATATCACCTGATGCAGCACATATTCAAATGCTACCACCTAATGTAGCACCACCTAAGACAATGTCATTTCAAGCACCACAACGTATAAAACGATTTGATACCGTATCAACTCAACCACCTCAGAATGAAATATCAACTCAACCACCTCCGAATGTAACACCATCCTCTAATAACAAGTGTAATTGTCCATCACGTAATAAAGGATAAGACTCTAATTACTATTTTAGATTTTAAATTATCTTATTTAATTTAAAATAGCCCTTCTAGAAGGGCTATTTTTCTTTTGATCTGAATTTTGCTTTTTGTCTGTCGGCTTGGAGAGAAAAGCACACGAACCGAAAAAAGTTCCGCAATGACAGAAAAAAAGAAAAGGCGATAGCCTTTAGGTGAGAATTATGTAAATGAGCTAGTGGTGGTACTGGTGAAAATGTAATTACTTAAAACGAGAAGCCCTACAAAAAAAGTCGCTTATTTTCTATTAGGGGTACCACCCCATCGCCATCAAGCTAAGAGTGCCAAGAGAGTATATGCAAGTGTGCTTCTTTGGAATTTCTACGACTCTATTAAAGATGTGCATAACAAATAAACCTATCAATTAGGTGTTAAAAAAAACACTATGCAACCTTGTAACTTTTTGACATCGTATAGTCATACACAACACCTAAGATATCAAAGACGGTTTTCTTTTCGTACCGATGAGATTTTCTCCCGTTTTTCTCTAAAAGGTAAAACAAACGCAGCAAAACTTTTAATAATTCATCGGTTCCATTCAGTATTCCCTCATAAAACAATAGATAATAATTCTTTATCATATAGATGGATTTGTATTCACTTAACTCTTTCTTTTTCTTGTCTAAGAGTAACTGACGCATTTTGAACATTGTCGATGAACAGAGTAAAATGCTAATGAGTTGCCCGTATAAATGGCATTCTAAGCGTTCTTTTTTGATTTCTTTGCACTTGTCAATTTGAAAGAAAGATTTCCATGTTTTGAACAAAATTTCAATTTGCCAGCGCAATGAATACAGGTCATGGATATGTTCCGTTGGAACATTTTCTACAGAAAGATTTGTAATATACACGTTGATACCACTTAATCGTTTACTTCGTTCTTTGTAGATAATACCTTTCTTCTTTTCTTTTTTAGCTTGTTCCTTTAGTCTTTTCTCTGTTTGTTCTTTTGTTAATCGATGAATAATAACACGAGATGGTAATTTTTGATACTGTCCAATGTATGCTTCTGAAATCTCCATTGTTTGGCCAGGAGACAGTTGATTCATAAGTTCTTCCATATCTAACTGAATATAGAGTGTCCCTTTCTTCACAGTCCCATTTTGAAAATACTCTGGCTTCTCATTCTTACGATAGATTCGGGAATTTAATTTCAAACGTGAGATATAATAAGCCTTTTTATTTTGTATATATTGAAGATCTCTCAAATGAAAATAACCTAAATCTCGAATACATAAATCATTCGCTGTTACAGTTGGGACACACAGGGAACCGTAGGTTCGGTCATGTTGTTTACCTGGGCCTGTATGAATATGAAGGAACTGTCCACTTAATAAATCATACTCAAGCTGAATCTTTACTCCCGTTGTATGGCTGCATCCTCCTGCACCTGGATAAACGAATGAAAAAGGATCTGGAAGTTGAAATGCAGTTGAATCCAGGATACGAATACGCTTGAAAATAGAAGTGTATGGAGAAGAGAGCAGCTTAGCTGAAGATAACTTTTGGTTGAGAAGTTTGGCTAATACTTGTTGTAGAAACTGCACGGCTGCAGCGTTAAATCGCTGATTTAGTCCTTCGGGACTGATGAGCACTTCTGTTGATGCTTCTAAACAACTACATAACTGGGTTAAGGACGTTTTTGCTACACTTTGGCTTATCCATACACATAAAGCGACTAAATCTTTTGCTTGGTACTTACTCATTCGCTGTACAAACCCAACATCTCTAGCTAGATTCTGTAAGGTATTTGGGGATAAAAGACTCTGAATCTCCTGTGCGAATAGTTGTAGTTCGTCAGATACAGAAATAGACATACAAAAATGCCATCCTTTCCTATGATTCAACAGAAAGAATAGCTTATTTATATTTTTTTAATATTTTATTTATATTTATTATTCCAAAAATTGTTGACATTCTAGTATTACGCTTGTAATATTGTATTGCAGATTACAAGTGTAATATAAGGGGTGGAATTTTAAATAATGAAAGAATTACCTAAAATATCGGAAGCTGAGTTAGAAGTTATGAAAGTTCTTTGGTCAAGATCTCCTCAAACAGCAAATGAAGTGATTGAAGCGCTAGAAGTAACGATGGACTGGAAGCCGAAAACGATTCGAACGCTTATTAATCGATTAGTCCAAAAAGAAGCTGTTTCTTACCATCAGGATAAAGGGCGTATGTATGCTTATTATCCTTTAGTGTCGCAAGATAGTTATCTACATGTAGAAACAAAATCGCTTCTCAAACGTTTCTATGGTGCAGCATTTAAACCTTTACTTGTGAATTTCTTAAAAGAAGAAAAGCTGTCCTCAGAGGATATTAACGAACTCAAACGTATTTTAGATGAGAAGAATGAGGAAAATCAGAGGAAGGATAGATCATAATGATAGATATGTTTGTAAACGTCTATCTACCTCGCTTTTTTGATTGGGTGATAGAAACCTCCATTATGGCAAGTATATTAGTTGGCCTAATCTTATGTATCAAAATCTTGCTTAAAAATAAGTTACCCCCACGATGGCAGTATCTATTATGGATAATATTAATTGTAAGACTTTTATTGCCATGGTCACCAGATAGTTCTTACAGTATCTATTCTATTCTTTCGTACAGTAATGGAACTCCAGTTACTTCTCACCAAGACTCCGCAGATCGTCGTATACAAGGATCGACAGCTATAGGTGGTACAAAGACCTATACATATGGTTCTGCACAAACAGCTGAAAAAAGTAAGAAACAAACGCATAATAATGAAAAGCAAAATGACGAAACGGTTTCATTTTATACAATCGTTTTATATATTTGGCTTGCTGTGGTTATCATTCTATCTTTTGCCACCATCATTATGAATAAGCGTTTACTCTTCTATATAAAAAAGCAACCTGTTATTACAGATGAAAGGATTAGTAAAATCTTTGAGAGTTGTAAGAAATCTATGTCCGTTAAGCGAGATATCCCACTCCTCTTAGCTGGGAAAATTGCAAGTCCAACTGTTTTCGGATTCCTTAGACCAAGGGTGTTATTGTCAAGTGCACATATGAAAGTATTAGATGAGCAACAGTTACGATACATCTTTCATCATGAATTAGCTCATATCAAACGAAGAGATGTTGGTGTGAATTGGCTTATGCATGGTTTACTGATTCTAAATTGGTTTAACCCAATCCTTTGGTATGCCTACTCATGCATGCGGGAAGATCAGGAACTGGCGTGTGATGCATTTGCTCTTACATATATAGATTCAGAGGAAAAACTTGCATATGGTCATACCATTATTACCCTTTTAGAACACTACTCAAGTTATTATCAAGTACCAAGCTTAGCGAACTTAAGTAGAAATAAAAGAACATTAAAAAGGAGAATTCTTATGATTAAAAAATTTAAAAAGAACTCTTATCGTTGGTCTGCATTTGGAGTTGTTGCTATTATTGCTGTATCATCTGTGTCTTTATTAAATGCACATGCAGATATACCAACTAACCCGCAGAAAGAACCAACGGAAGTGAAAAATAATATTAAAGAAGCAAAAGCACAAACTAAAGTTCCTATTCAGCAAATTGTAGAAAAGATGATTGGTACAAAAGAACAAGCATTTGTAGAATTTGATATTCCAGAGGGGCGATATGAATATCTACTTCAAGAAATAGAAGTGGCACGGAATCTGTTAACAAAAGAAGAATTTGACCAATTCATCAAATTGCAAAGAGAGGAGTATATCATAGACAAAAAGATAAGATCAGTAGGGACACCTGAAGATTTAGAACCAGACGATCAAAAAAAATTAGAGGAGAATAGCAAAGCTATTGAACCATTATGGAGAAAAATTTATTCGCATTTCATATCTACTTCATTTGATTTTCCAATCAAGAAACCAACTTATGTAGCGAAAGGTTATGAACTAAAGAGGGGAAAAGTTGAAACAGTAATTACAACAAAAAAGTTGAATCCTATCAATACCTTAGAATATAGAGCCGGGGAGTTTGGTTATACAATTTATCAATCCGCCATTTTAGAAAGAGGAAGAGATCCATTTTATCAGTGGATTAAAGACAATGACAAGATAGAAAATTATGAACTGGAAGGAGCACAAGTCACCTTTGTTAAGATGACTGGGAGTAATATAAAGGCGATGAAAATGATTGTTCCTGCAATAGGAAAGGACAATGCCTATCAAGTTGTAATCATTGATGATGTTTTAAATAAGGCTGAATTAGAGAAAATCATGATTTCCTTTTTGAAATAAAAACAGAGTCTCAAGAAAAGAATCTTGAGACACTCTTATTATTACAATTTGAGACTCTGTTTTTATTTCAGTTCGAATGAAATCTTCATGTGATAAAAGAAATTAATAATCTATAAAACAAAAAAGTGAGATGAAATTTTTGTTTTGGGGGTACTTCAAAATTTTAGCTTGATGGCGATGGGGTGGTACCCCAAATTAAAGACTTCATTTGAAAGGAATATCCAAATGAAAAAAGAGCACTGATTTACAGTGCACATCTTACTATAGATGTCTTAGTCCATCCATTATGGACAATTTACAATGGTAATAGTGACGCTAGCCATTGTTCCTGGAGAATCAAGTAGTGAAGCAGTAACAGTTACTGTTCCAGGTCCATTAGCCGCTAGAAATACAGAAGTAAAGTTACCTGAAGCGTTTGTGATAACAGCAAGAGGAACCATGAAAGCAAGAGCTGGGTTACTAAATGAAAAGCTGACTACTACTCCTGAAGTAGGAATACCGTTTACTAATACTTGACCCGAAAAAAATAAAGTATTATTTCCTTGGGTGGATACGCATGCAGTAGTGTCGTTAGAAGTCAAGGTAATAGAAGCAGGTCCAGCAGGAAGATTAAATCCAGTAGGCCCGGTAGGTCCAGTAGGTCCAGTAGGTCCCGGAGTTCCAATCCCAGTAATTCCAGTAGGTCCGGTGATTCCAGTAGCACCAGTGGGACCCGTGCTACCAGTAGGTCCAGATGGTCCAATTTCTGGTAAAGGGAAAGCGCATGGAAAAGGTATATGTGGGTCTTGTTGAAAATGGTGCATGAATTTCGCCTCCTAATTATTAAATGTCTTATTAATATATTCATTGAGTATTTAAGAGGAATATGGCAATTATCTACTATTATTTAATTAAAGGAGTGGATATTTAAATAAAATAGTTATTTGAAACTGTTCATGAAAAAAGAACACTATCGAAAGTGCTCTTAGAAAATACATTTTATATTCTGTTTTGAGCTACGATTTTAATATTCTCTGGTGGAATGATATCTTGAATTTTTTCTTTTAAATCTACTTGGACCATTTCTTCAAGATGTTCAAGTGAAACTTCATAGTTTATGCATTCCGCAGTTGTGATGTTTAATAAAGAATAATTTTCATTCTTTTTAACAACAAGATATTGTGATTGATCTGTAATTACAATACATCCTTGTTGAATGCCTAATTTACGATTATCCTCAAAAGTCATAAATATATCTCCTAACACTTTTCTGATAGGAATTGTACTACAGAAAAATGTTAGTGTCTAGTCAGTCTTATGTAAGAAATACAGTCAAACAAAAGCGTTATTTAATAGAATTTTGATAAAAAGCGATGATCATTAAATCGCTCAATGATCATCGCTTATGTACTGAAAAGCTATTCAGTTATTTGAAATATAGTTTCATCAGGTCTGGAGAATCCATATAATTTCCTTGCGAACTTTAAAATACCTTCTTCACTCTCTGTTAAAGTTTTAATATCGTTTTCAAAATAACGTCCTGTAATTTCTAATTCAGATAATCTTTTCTTTTCTTTATTAAGTGTAATTTGTTTTTCTTGAATCATTTGTTCTTGCTTATAAATGGAAATTTGAATGGAAATAACCATAGGTAGCATAAAAGCAAGCGCTAATAAAAGACGACGTCTTAGCTTTTTATTCGTTTGTAGGTTCTTGTTAGGATTAATTTGTTTTTGGGAGATTGATTGTTGTGGTGGTAAATTTGGGACACTCCCCATTTTAATGCCTCCATTACTTATGTATAGAATTTAAATTGCTTAAAAGTATTATATATGCTAAATAGATAATTTTGAACCTATTTAGGCAAAGATAGGTTTTATGAAATTTAAATAAAATCCTTATTTTGTACACCAAGGTAGTCATCACAATTAACTAACGGTTTGTAAAAAAAAGAAGCCCCGCAAATATTGCAGAGCTTCATAGGGTTGAGTTATGTCGTACTCACATGGGATTTTAACATGAATGTTGCGGTGAATAAACTGGCAAATGTGCCCAATTTATTTAGAGCTATTATTTTAAACAAAAACGCTATTTTATAAAAAAAGAGAAGCGCTTAATCAGGATGCTCCTCTTAATGCCAATACACAATAACTATTCCATTATAATGTATAAACGTAAAAAATTAACAATTAACTTTATGTTAAAAATTTCATTTTGTAGAAAAGGGAAATGGATATGGAAAAGTGGCCAGAAAACAGAATTGCAGCTTATAAGAGATGTGTTGAGGCAGAATTAAGAGATATAATATCTTTTGAAAATGATATAAAGCATCATGAGGAACGAATTAAATCCTTAAATAAAACCATATTGATATGTAGTCAATCAGCGAATAGGATGTCAGCTCAACTATATGAACAAGGATGGAAACATGAAAACGATGAGTATTGGGTGCCAGTTGAAATTATAAAAGCAGCTAGCAAAAGCTAACTGCTCGGTTCTCCAAGGGGGAACAAGGAGAAAATATAATGTCATATACAGTATTGACGGAATATTGAGTTTTATTCAGGGGGTCTATTAATTATGTAGGTTACATGAGAAGCCCTATTAACATCCAAGCTGCCCCGATTAGAATCAAAGTTTCGAATGTAATCCAGAAATTTCTCTTTCCTGGTTTTTGAAATTCTTTAATTACAGAAAATACGGCACTTATTCCTACAAGAGTGAAAAGAACAATTCGTATCGTATCAGTCATTTGCTTCACCACCTAAGATTTGAATAGTTTAATTATATATTAATTACCATTTTGTAGAAACTTAATAAAATAATCCTTCTAATAGAAAGCGAGGAAATAACAGTGGGACTAGGAAACCGTGGAATGGCATTTGAAATGCTTATTAATCTAGCAAATGAAATGTATCAAAGAGGGGGATTGGCGCTTATAAACAAGCGTCCGACTCCTGTGAAGGTGTTAAAAAGTAAAGGTGGTCGTGTGCTAAATGGGTTCTATGAAGCTAAAAGTACAGTAGACTATGATGGCGTGTATAAAGGACGAGCTATCACATTTGAAGCGAAGTCTACAGAGAACGCTGGACGATTTGATTTAAAGAACATCGCGCAACATCAGCTGGATTACCTGGAGAAAGCGGAGAAGATGGGAGCAATATGTTTCTTCCTTATAGAGTTTAGTAAGGATAAGTCAGTATTCTTAGTACCACTATCAGTCATTCAATCTTATGTAAGAATATCGCAACAGCCAAAAGGTAAGAAGTCAATTCCGCGAGCAGACTTCGATATTTATGGGTACTTAGTAGCGCAGACAGAACGAGCACTAGTTGATTACTTACAATACGTTGATGAGGCAGTAGCTCCAGTTATGTTTGATGGCATGATTCAATTTGATCAGGACCATAAGAAAGTAACAAATAACATAGAAGCAGCGAAAGAGAAGATGACTAACAAGAAACGAAAATTATTAAAGGCTTAATGGATAACGGAACCATGCAGAGTGGATGGTGGGGGCTACTCGCTATGTATGTTTTCTTTATTCAACAAAGAGATAGTAAAATTTCACGTACCTGATATGAATGTAAAAACCAAAATACGAAATAGGGGGATTCCTTCATGGAGAGACAATTAACATTATTACCGGCTATCGATGATAAGAAAGTACAAAAGGAAGTAGTAAGAGTGTTAAAGGAATACAGAGCGCTCAAGATGAGATTTAGTAATGATGTGGAGCAGGAAGGAATTAGTTTGTTCCCTGATTTACGTGATTCAAGGAATGCGAGTAAATGGAAGGTGCAACAGGTTGAGAAGGCGTTTAATAATTTATTAGATGAAGACGAGCGTAACATCGTTGAGCGTAAGTTCCTGACGAACGAGAGAGTAAAAGATTCAGATGTTTATCATGATCTACTACTCAAGAAGACATACTTCTATGAGAAGAAGCAGAGTGCAGTTAAATTGATTGCTACAGCACTAGGAATCATCTAAAAATAGCGAACAAAACGCGGTCAAAATGCGAACTTTTTGGGGGACTAAATAAAATGTCAAAAATTATAAATTATATGTACAAGCCCTTTGACATTCGCATAAGGAAGAGGATTAGTACACCTATAAGTGAAACGTTCTTATGCGAGAATGTCACGGTAACGTACACCGCATAGTAGGGCGGGCAAGGCGGTAAGAACCCGCGTTAAGACGAAAAGACCAATGAATGTATAACAATGACATATTCCAGTGTGGCGGGTGTGAGCTAACTCGCATTCGTCATGCTGTTTCTATTATGTTTAGTGTTCAGCTCAGAGGCCGCCATGTCCTCTGGGTTGATATTAAACATAACAGCCTCCATTTATTCTTTGTTAACGTCGTTTCATGAAAATGGAAATGGGGTGGTTGCTCGTGATTGAGTGACACTTGCATTCTAAAATTCTAAAAATGTATACGTAATCTCTTTGATTAGTAATTACTCACGATCTTTATTAATGAATATAACGAGAGCAGAGAGCTTTCGCTCTTTGTTTGAGCCAATACAGCGGAAACATTCCCCTTCCGTCCCCCTTAGTGTATTGGTTCAAACAAGGCGTCGGAAGAAACACACGCGTCTTGATATTAATCCTTTATAATTCGATATCGGCCAGAAAAGATGAAAATGACATTAAGTAGCTGAAGTATTGAGCCAACTCTACGGAGTATAAACGAGAAGAAGAGCTTTTGCCATTTGTTTTCTCTTTTCTCCCATCCCCTTTTTATACAGTTTGTGAGCCGTTATTTTCGGATAACGGCTATTTGTTTCGTAAACCACCCAAAAAGTTCTTGACTTGGTGCTTCGGAGTGGTTTAACTAAATTAAACACAAACGAAGGGAGGGCGAAACCATGGTATTACGAGTAACAAGAAAGTCGTCAGCTGGATTGAAATGCGAAGGATGCAGTAAGTTGACTAGTTTCCCAAGAACAGCTCCAGTGAGAGATTCTAGACAATTTCCCAACGGTGAAGTTGTCCATGGGCATTCAGTTGGATATGTATGTCGCAGTTGTGGTTATCGTAAAAAGTACTTTTACTAATTCTGATTATTAAAGCATCCGAAATGGGTGCTTTTTTCTTTGTTATATAGAAATTACACATTAAACCAGTGCACATTCTAATAAGACAAGCATATGATGAACTCGCGTGGGACGAGTTATCATATGAGATGAAACTTGGAGCGCCATACTTATTTGTTGAAGGGTACCTAATGACGGGTACTCTTTTTATTTTGCACTTTTTAATAAGGACAAGCATATGTTGGAGTATGGGGTAGCCCCACTTCATATATTTGAGCACCTGCAATCGTAAGGTGCTCTTTATTTTTTACAAAATGGACATTTGGTTTAAATGAGTATATAAATAGGAAGAATCTAATTATTGGATTCACATTTAAACCAAGGGGCACAAATTCGATGCGACGTGAAAAGGATTTGTTAAAACAATGGAAGGCGGATTTGCAAGCTGTTCAAGAAGAGAAAAGTCTGAAGAAGAAGGCAAAGAAAAAGGATAAAAAATATAGAATTCCTGGTAATACAGCTGACTTCATGAATGGCAAAAATACTTATCGTAAAGAGAATGGGGTATGGAGACAAAGAAAAATATAATTGACGTGAAGATAAATAAGCTTGATTAAACCAATATCAATTTTCGGAGGCGCTGCCGTGATCTGGGTGGCGTCTTGTTTGTTGTTAAGGAAAGATAACCAAACAAACGAACACAACGAACGAAAACAAGCAGTAGTTAACTAACTAATGTTTGTACAAGCTTAATAAAAACATATAGGGTTTGGGCTGACAAGTAAATCTTTTCTAACGAGGTGGAGTTTCGCTGTTTCTTGTCCATATTAATTTTTAATTTTGTTCCATTAGATGATCTGAATTCTAGTTTTAATTTCATGTGTATGCCTCTTTCCTAAGTAATGTTTGATTATTAATCGATTAGTACCATCTCTTATATGCTTATTATATTGTGTTCACTAATTTTGTAAGGGGGATGAGCGAATTAAATAATTATTATTTGGGTTATAAAACCAGTTCTTATTTATTAACGTATGTCCTGTTCATGTGTCTAAAAGTTGCATGTTGGAGATTGCTAAACATAAAGAAGAATTTAATACGAAATCACGTGAAATACGAGAAGAAATGTCTGAACTTATTGAGATTAAAGATAAACGGATAGAAATATTGGAGAGATAAATAAAAGAATTAGAAGAAAAGCAAATGTCATCTGTATAAATAGACGTTTGCTTTTTTGCAGGAATTTTTTAACCATCATGGAATACTCTCACTAGGAGGTGTCGTGACGTTATGACGGACGAAATTGTTTATTCTGCTAGTGAAGTATACAAACGACTAGGAATAAGTGATAGCACCCTTAGAAAGTACAATGAAGTATTATTACGTGAAGGATTCGCAGTGAAGAAGGATAATCGTGGCAGACGCCAATACACAGACAATGACATTATGGTGATTGAGAAATTAATTGAACTGAGTAAGCATGACGGTATGACGCTAGAAAAGGCAGCGAAGATGATTACGCAGCGAATAGAAAAAGTTAATCCGGATCTAATTAAAGAAGAACCTGAAGATAAGAGTTTAATCCCATTCCACATTCAAGAACAACTCCAGCAGCAGTACGGCGTTATGGCGAAAGAAATGAATCAGAGTATGTTAGCAATGGAGAAGCGATTAAGTGACCAGGCAAAGCAAAATAATGAGGAAATTAAAGCGAGTGTAGAAGCGCATAATGAACGAGTGGAAAAACGAGTGAAAGCGCGGGATGAAACACTTATGAAGACACTACGTGAGATGCAGGAAACGAAGAGAATGATGCAGGAGTTTCGGGATGAGGTCGCGCTGCAGCGAAAGAGAAGAAAAAGCCTTGGTGGAAGTTCTGGTAAGAATAAGAAGGGGTACCGTCAGGATTTTGTTAAACCAACTTTAAATAAAACATTCGGGGGAATGTATTTATGCCTAATGAAGTTTTACCTTTCACAGTAAGAGTAGCTACTTTAGAAGATTTTTGGGATATATCAAATATAAACAAGCAAGTTCAACAGTTGCATATAGAGGGAAGGCCAGATATTTACTCTGATACTTCAGCTTCTTTGGATCACAATGCATACGAAGAATGGCTTAATGATAAAACCATAGAGGTATTTGTAGTAGAGGACAATAATAAAGAGATTCTTGCTTATATAATCTTAGATATTAAAGAACCATCTGAAAATCCAAAGTTAGTTGAGAGAAAAGTACTCTTTATCCGCAATATTGGTGTAAGTGAAATATGTCAAGGAACAGGAATAGGAAAAATATTAATTCAAAAAACATTTGAGTATGCTGAAGAAATACAAGCAACAAGTGTAGAATTAAATGTTTTAGAATTTAACAAGAAAGCTATACGATTCTACGAAAAGCTTGGATTTAAAACACAGAGTCGGCAAATGGAATTTGTATTACCTGATGCTTAAAACTACTTCTTATATCGATAATCGTGTAAATGAGCTAGTGGTGGTTTTGGAAAGGCATATTGTAAACTACGAAAAAGTAGAAAAGTATACTTTTCTACTTTTCTACCTAGGAGTAATAATAAAAAAGCCCTACATATATAGGGCTTAACTGTTCATACGATAATCGAAGATTCCTCTGTTACTTCCAATTCAGATTCTCCTGTATCAAAATCTTTTATATCCAATTTCCCGTTTGGACCTTTGCCGAAAACTTTCATTTCAACATTGTTTATATTTTTAAGGGCATTATATATTCGATTAGAATAATTGGGAGCAATTGTAATCATACGAACATCTTCATTGAAACAGGATGGGTAATAAGCAGATTGCCACACTAAACTTTTATCATCATCAACCGTCTTCAATTCAATAATACATTTAGTGCCATTTTCATCCTTTGCTATAATGTCAATAATCCCATTTTCAACTCTATATTGTCTTTCTATAAAATACATACCTTCTTCAATGATGAATATATGGTCGCATAATATATCTTCTAATAAACTTTCAGGGCCATTCATTAATTCCTCTGTTATTAGTTCTTCCCATATATCGTCCATCAACTTTATTTTTTCTTGTATTACATCATTATTTTTGAATTCTTCATGAGTCATGCAAAAATCTGAACATATTCCAAAGAAAACAAAAGGTTTATCATTATTAGTTATACTTTTTACCATAGACCAATCCATATCATCTATTGAATATAAAATTTCATCTTGTAGTAATTTTTTAGTACGATTCGGGGTTTGTTTCCAAAAATTATGACACCAATATTTTGTATTATCTTTCTTAGATAATTTTTCAATATCTTTTTTTCTAAAACACTCTTTACAAAAGAATTCACCTACATATAAAGTTAACACTTTTGAGGAGATTTCTTTAACTTTATCTTCATTGTGGGTCACTAAAATTAATTCACCTTTATTAAAATCCCACTCAGATAAATCGTTACGAAAAGCATATAAATAGTACCTTTCCCCTTCTTTTTGCTTAAATTCAACTTTTATGCAACCGTACTCTTCTGTAAATAAATCAAAATTAATTATATTATCGCCATTTTTCGTAATTACTCCCATGAAATTCATCTCCATTAACATTAGGATTGAAAATGCTAAGAATCATTCTATAGACTAGGAAAATTGTATTTGTTGTTTATTTCTTTTCCAACATCTCATAAAGGGGTACAGCCGAGATACGTGTAAAAATAGGTCATAGTCTTACTTTTATTTCCAGAATCGATTTATTGAGATTATAAATATCGTTTTGTTTATTTTTATTAAGTAATTTGTCTATTATGGGTTAACCCAATCATCCATCGATTGGTTACTGTAAATACTTAATTTCGATCGTATGATAATAAGTTAAACAATTGTTGCTTTGAAATAAAGTTTGGTTAAAAACACCTTACAAACCCGTATTTTATGGTAAATAAAAAAAGCCATTTTGAAAAAATATTGATCAAAATGGCTTTTTCTCTAGCATATTTAAGTTTCGATTTTATAAAAAAGTTTGATCATTTTCTACCTTTGAGCTTAAACGATTGCACCTGTTAATTAAACAAGGTTCACCTTTGTTACTTTTACTCAACACATAAGTCTGAAATTTCCTTCCAGGCATACGCAACATCCTCTACTACTGTTCCTCCAAACGTACTAGTCCTATGAATATATTCTTTTCCTCCCATACGTTCATAAAAACCAAGTCCAGATTTATTTTGTTTCATTACCCAAACCATCATAGAATAAATACCTTTTTCTTTAAAATGCTTAGCGATAGCTGAAATAAGCTGCCTACCAACACCTAATCCTCTACATTCCTGTAAGAGATAAAGCGAATATAGTTCTCCATCAAAATTCTTCTCATTAATACGTTTACCTGATGCAAAACCTATAATATTCCCTGTATCATTAATCGCAACATAAATAAAAGATTCATTTTCGTTATTTAAAAAATCAATCCATCTTTTTGCTGCATCTTCGTACGATAATTTATCCAGATAATCGTCAGGTACTAGACCACGATAAGTAGTCCTCCAACTATCAACATAAACCCTTGAAACGCCCTTTATATCTTCTTTATTTGCTTTCCTAATTTCCAAGTTAAGTGCCTCCAATGCAAAACAGTAAAATAATAAAATTTATTATAACATTCTTTCTTCAATCCCAGTTGACTTAATAAGTGTTATTCTATAATATGGCTCGTTTGCGGAACAAAAAAATCCTGCATATCATACAGGACTTTTAATCAAACTTTATTATAAAATATCCGACTTTATTTTAAATCAAAAACAATGAAATATTTATTAGATATACCAAGGATTTTTACAAAGAGATACTAGACAAAAAACTCATTTTAAATAACATTGGAAATAAAAGTAAGACTATGACCTATTTTTACACGTATCTCGGTTGTACCCCAAATAGAATGAATTACAATGTAAAAATGTGATTACCTCATTAGCGTTATATTGAGGAATAGCAGGGTTCTCGCCACATCACCATCAAGCTAATATTTTAAAGTACTCCCAAAATAAAATTGTTATCTCTCCACAGTTATTTATGTGAATTCAGCTCGTTTTTTGTTTTGGGTGAAAATAATTTTTTTAACTTGATGGCAAAGTGGGGTAGAACCATATCGCTATCAAGCTAAGCTCATACAACGTCACTAATAGTAGAGTTTATTTCTTTTTTTCTAGAGGATACATGTAGTTAATTTAATGATTTGCATACGAAATAAACCCTAACAGGTTTCATTTTTTTGAATTAAGTCGCTTGATTATTAGACATAGAAAGAATATCGTTTTTTTATTTTTGGGGGGGGGGGTTATTTTTTAGCTTGATGGTGATGGGGTGCCGCCTCATTACTATCAATCAAATCTGTAATCGTGCAATGGTGCATCGAACAACATTTTATAAACATTTTGAAGATAAAGATGCGTTATTGGCATTTGGATTTGAAAAATATTAAGATGAAGCTTCGACAATACCACTTTTAGATCGATTAAGTAAGCCATTTCAAGTGATGGAACAATTCTTACATCATAAGGAGATTAGTGAAATATTTGAGTCGCAAATGGATGATAAGCAATTTAGTAACTTTGTACATTCTCACACTCGTGAAATGAAGAAAAAGGAGAATCAAGAATTAAATGGAATTTGTAAAAGCCATACAATACCAGATGAGTTAATTATCGAATTCTATTCGGGTGTAATTACAACGTTAAGCGCATGGTGGTTTCAAAATAGAAAAAGTGTTTCAGCAGAAGAAATGGATAGATACTTCCATCAAATGATCGATCAAGATGTCTTTGCATTTGAAATAGAAGATTAGAAATTATTTTCAAAACTAAGAAAGGGTGTCCCTCCGTCATTTTTGATGACTTTTGGGACACTCCAATTTACCGAACAACTTGGCCTAACGATGAACTTTCAGCGGTAAACTGGATAAAGCCTGCCCAGCAGCTGAAGTCTGCAAACTTGCCTCCAAATTGAAGCTTGGAACCGATTCAATGCGAGAAAATGTTTCTATAAAAATTTTGAACGCTTTGTTAGCTTCCAATCTCGCCAGTGGCGCACCGAGACAGAAATGCGGCCCATTGCCAAACGTTTGATGCCGGTTGTTATTTTTCCGGTGAATATTCACAGTAAATGGATCTTCGAATACATCATCATCAAAGTTTGCCGCGCTATTCCAAGTGATTACCAAATCACCTTTCTTCAACTCAACACCTAGAACATTGTTATCTACTTTCACTTCACGGTCCAATGCAATAACGTGGAAACGGTAACGCAGCATCTCCTCAACAAAATTAGGTACGAGGTTTATATCGCTTCTTAATTCTTCGTAAAGTTTAGGAGCATCATATAGCAATGCGTAGAATGAATTAGCCAACAAAAGACTTGTTGTTTCAACACCCGCCGCAAGAAGAAACATAGTCACACGAACAACTTCTTCATCCGTAAACTTTTCTCCTTCGATTTCAACTTGAATCAAATCGGAAAGAATGTCGTCTGAAAGCTGCTTTCTTTTTTCCACAACGATTGGATACAAATAATTAAAGTACTCCATTGCTGCTTTCGCTTTTTGTTGACCCACTTCCTCGGCATTTTCACTATTAAACGGCATGAATAATATATCGACCCATTTCTTAAACAGCAGCTTGTCTTTATACGGAACCCCAAGCAAATCGGCCATTACTATGATTGGAAGGGGGGTTGTAAAATCTTTGACAATGTCGATCTCCGACTTATCCCCTATTTCGCCAATCAAATCGTTAATAATCTGTTCAATACGTGGCTCCCAAGTTTTGAGACTTCTAGGGGTGAAAGCAGCCGAAAGCAGTGAACGTGACTTACGATGTTCCGGTGGATCCGTTTCATTAATTTTTAAGCGATCTGGGACGCTCCCTTCCTCTGTTTCTGCTCCAATCTGGGAAATAGAACGGTGGCGCTTACTTGAAAATAGTTCATAGTCTGTAAGCACTCGCTTAACGTCTTCATATTTGAAAACATTCCAAGTGTCCGTGCTTGCATGATAGTAAATTGGATGCTCCGTCAGCATTTTTTTATACCAAGAAAATGGAGCAAATTCTTCGGATTTAGTTTTTAAACCCTTAATTTCAGAAGTTGAAATTACTGTATTTTCCATGCAAATCCCTCCATGCTTAATTAGAGTACAATAGAACAAAATTTGACTACCTAATTCGTCTGATCCAGAAACATAATCCCCTTAGATTACTTCCTGCATTGATTGTTTTTAATACAATTGTATACTAAGGATTATATGAAATATGATATACACATGTAGATTAAAAGGGGAGAATCAATTTTCACAAGTTGTATAATTAATCTACAAAAAAGGAGAAGTGTAGATGGAAAATAATGAGGAACAGCTGGATTTACGTGTTAGACGTACACATAAATTATTGTGGGAGTCTTTATTTGAATTAATGACGCAATCAAAACAGAAATATAGTTTTATTACCATAAATCAAATCTGTGATCGTGCATCGAACAACATTTTATAAACATTTTGAAGATAAAGATGCCTTACTTGCAGTTGGAATTAACAAATTTCAAGAGGAAGTTTTTCAGATACCACTTTTAGATCGATTAACTAGGCCATTTCAAGTGATGGGACAATGCTTGCATCATAAAGAGTTTGGTAAAATGTTAGAGTCATAAATGGGTGATGAGCAATTTAGTAACCGTTTACAGTATCAAAATCATGAAATGAAAAAACTGGAAAATCAAGAGCTAAATCGACTTTGTAAAAATCATAAGATGCCAAATGAGCTAATTATCGAATTCTATTCGGCTGTCACTGGAACGTTAATTTCATGGTGGTTACAAAATAGAAAAAGTGTTTCAGCAGAAGAAATGGATAAATACTTTCATCAAATGATCAATCAAGATATTTTTCAATTTGAAAGGGAATGCCAATAATATTAAATAAATTTTCAACACTCGTAAGAAAGACTTTCTTTGATTATAGCTGCCATTTTGGCAGCTATTTTTATCTCACAAAAAGGGGCGGGTTAGTAGAAGAAAAAATTTTCTAGATTTCTTTTTTTATTGGGAACATCTCATATATTTTTTCAACTAAAGATTGAGGAGACTCCCTTGACGATCTTTTGATCCAATCAATGAAGACATTAAAGAATCCACCAATAAAAAATAATGCTTGAGTTCTGCTCATGTTATTACTGATTGGATTGTCTGTTTCAAATATAGATTTCATTGCGGAATTAATATAATCAAGAAGAAGACCAGACATATTGGAATCTATTATGTTTTTCATTAGACTACGCTCATTGGCCATAAAACTTATTAAACCTTCTATAAAAAGTCGAAGACTATCATGAGAATCCAAATAAGTAATTTCTTCTAAAAATTTGTCGACAGCTTTTTGCATAGAGGCATTAAGCACATCGTAAATGGTACGATAGTATTTGTAAAATGTAACTCTTGCAACTCCAGCTTTTTTGCAAAGATCCGTAACAGTTATATCCTCCAATTTTTTTTCTTGCAGCAGTAGGCCCAAAGCTTCTATAATGTATTGTTGGGAATATATACCATCCTGACGTGAGTTTCTCAGCGCTAACACATCCCTTCATTTTGTTAGTTTTAGCTTCTATTTAACTAAAAGTACTTGAAAAACCTCGCCCCTCTTTTATACTTACAAACGTAAGTACTAATGTTAATACAAATGTTTTGATGAAGACTATGCTTATTCTATAAAGGGAATTTGATTTCTGTCAATGTATACAAAAATTCGTTTTTCCTGTAGGAATAAAATTCAAATAGTACATAAGGGATACAAAAAAAACATTTAGTACCATGTACTTACTATTGTAAATAACGAAGTTGGAGGAGATTAAAATAGCAAAGTATCTTTACAAATTAGGTAATTGGGCAGCAAAACACGGGAAGGGTATTGTTTTTAGTACCTTAGGAATTTTATTCATCTTGGGGATACTAGCTGGAAGTTTAGGTCCCTCTTTCAATGATGAGTTAACGATTCCAGGTACACCAGCTGATAAAGCAAGTAAGTTGCTAGAAAAAGAGTTCCCCGAATCTCAAAGTGCTGGTGCTCAAATTAAAATAGTTTTTAAAGCTCCAAAAGATCAGACATTAGATTCGGAACAGATAAATAAAGTGATTACGGATACTTTGTCTGATATTAAAAAAGATGATTCAAATGTTGAATCAATTGCAACCCCTATGCAACTTAAAAATTTAACTAAAGATAATACCATGGGTTATGCTGTTGTAAATTATAAGAATGATGCTGAAGATATAAAGGAATCATCTAAGAAGAATGTATTAAACAAAATTGAACAAACTCGTGACGGGGGAATCCAAACAGAGTTAACCGGTGATGTAAAATTTACTGTAGTCGAATCAAATGGTGAATCGGAGGTTATTGGAATAGTTATTGCCTTTATAATTTTGGCGATTACCTTCACATCTTTCCTAGCAGCTGGGATGCCTATTATCACTGCTATTATAGGATTAGGAACTGGAATGCTCGTAGTAATGATAGGCTCTAATTATATTGAATTGCAGGATCTTTCGCTTTCAGTGGCTATCATGTTAGGAATAGCCGTTGGAATTGATTATGCTTTATTTATTATGACTCGATTTAGACAACAACTTGGCGAAGGACATACCGTTAAAGAATCTATTGCTATAGCAACTGGAACTGCAGGGAGTGCTGTTGTTTTTGCTGGTATCACTGTAATAATTGGACTTCTTGGATTATCTGTCATGCAGATTCCATTTTTAACAAAGATGGGAGCAGTATCATCTATTAGTATATTATGTGCTGTATTGGTTTCCATCATCGTACTTCCAGCTATACTAGGAATAGTAGGGCATAGATTTCATCCTTCTACAGGAAATAAATTCCTAAAAAAAATCACGGGTGCAAAAGCAGGCAAAGTACCTTCGAATAAATGGGGGAATCTTGTTACAAAACATCCGTTAGTTATGTCTTTCCTGGCAATTGCATTACTTGCTGTCATTAGTATCCCCTTTTTCCATATGAACCTAGGACTGCCCGATGATGGGGATACAATGTCAAAAGATACAACGGAAAGAAAAGCATATGATCTCATGACAGAAGCATATGGAGAAGGTGTTCACTCTTCTCTAGTTGTGGCAGCAAAAATAGATAGTAAAAAACAAGACTCACAAGAGACACAAAAAGCAATGGCGGAGATTACAGAAGAAATTGGTGAATTAAAGAATGTTAAGAGTGTAACGCCAGCTTTCCCTAATTCTTCTGGTGACGTTTTTATTATCACTGTGACCCCAGAAACGGGACCAAATGATATAGAAACTAAGGATCTTGTGAAGCATATTCGAGAAAAATCGAATACAACAAAAAAAGAAAATGACATTGAGTTATTAGTTACTGGTACAACAGCGGTCAATATAGATATAACAGAAAAGCTAAATACAGCATTACCTATATTCGCAGTACTTGTAGTAGGACTAGCATACGTTCTTTTAGTGTTAGTATTTAGATCCTTACTACTTCCTTTAAAAGCAGTAGTAGGCTTCCTGCTTTCATTGGCTGCAACACTAGGATTTGCCGTGTTTGTTATTCAGGATGGAAATCTCCTTGATTTATTTGGTTTCCCTTCTTCTAGTGCAATTCTTGCCTTCTTGCCAATCCTTACAATTGGTATCCTTTTTGGATTAGCAATGGACTATGAAGTGTTTCTTGCAAGTCGTATGCGGGAAGTTTACACGCATACAGGCAATCCAAAGGAAGCTATACTTGCAGGGATGAGAGACAGCGGAAAAGTTGTAGCTGCAGCAGGATTAATTATGATAGCTGTATTTTTTGGCTTTATGCTTATGCCAGACCCAATGGTAAAGGCTATAGGTATGAGTCTAGCATTTGGAGTTCTATTTGATGCTTTTGTAGTTAGGCTGACTATTGTTCCAGCTGTTATGACATTGATGGGGAAAGCAGCTTGGTATATGCCAAAATGGCTGGATAAGATTCTTCCAAATATAGATGTTGAAGGGGAATCTATATTGCATAAATCAGAAAGCGAAGATAAAAGAGTGGGATAAGTGTAGCTATGAGTTAAAATTTGATAGAAAATATCGTTTGAACCAACATGTTAAGGCAAATAAAAAGAATCAATTTACGAAAAAGATTTGATATGCTCCCCATTAGGTAGACAGATAAAAAATAAAACTCTGTTTATTAAAGGGGGAGTATTTTTTTATTTTAGGGGGTATTTTGTTTTGTTAGCTTGATAGCGATGTGGTGGGCCCCCTATATAAAAGAAACCACAGTTTACATCCAAACTGTGGTTTTTTGAAGTGCAAGGAATTACACAAATCATTAGTCACTATCTAAATTGTAATCCCATTTATTAATATCTATTTCTATTTTTTTAACTCTACAACAGAAACAAGTCTAGTTTAGAATGAAAGTAATGTAATTGTTTAACATATGTATCGCTATGACATATGCAATTGAATGAAAGTAATGCAATTGTTTAACATATGTATCGCCATAACATATGCAATGGATCTTTTAGAAATAAGATAAGCCGCAGTAAGTATCACCGAGCCAGGTAAATAAATAGCAATATCCGAAAGCTGGTTTGTATGAAGAACTGTAAAAATTATAATTGAAATGATAGATGCAATTGCAGTACTAATATAACGCGAAAAACGATTTAATAATATATGCCGAAACACAATTTCTTCAAGTATTGGACCCAGAATACCAAATACAAGCAATGTAAATATAAGAGGTATCTCCGCACCCGTTTCAAGGAGCTGTTCTTGGTTCTCTGGTTGACCAGTTGCTAGAAAACGCATAACAGCTTGTTCTACAATTACTGTAAATAAAACAACCATAGGAATGCTTACTATTTTTAGAATTGTCTTCTCTTTAAAATAAATAAAACTTTCAATAATTTCTTTTCTAAAGAAAATTATTCCTACAAAAGCAGGTACAGTCAAACCGATGGCACTAAGAGCAAATTCTGATTCAACTAAATTGCTGTTAGTTAAAAGGGATAGGCCAAATAATATGAACAAGCCAATTTGAAGTAGTGCAAACATTGTATAAATTATTAGCATAATAAGTTCTTTTTTATTCATTTTTATAAAGTTCACTTTATTGCCCCCATAATTAAATTACCTATAATCTTTGATTTTTCTTTCTGCATAACGTTCTCCTTCTAAATATATTTATACAAGATTACAAACCGGACGGTTCGGTCCGAATCGAAATCTAATGATACTATAAGTTTCTAGTTTTTTAAACCCTTTTTACAAAGTATTAACAAAATCAAAATGGAAAAAAGCAAATATATTTATATCTCAGTTGCTTTGTTACAATTTAATTTCAGTAATCATTAATGATTAACCTTTTATAGAATGAAGTGAAAATGGGGGGAGTTCAAACACTTTAGCTAAACATATTAATCAAAATTATATATAATAATCATATGTCTATACGTTAAAATTAACTATATATTTTTACACTTTCTACGATTTTAGGTGAAATTAGTTGTATAACATGACTGAATTAAATAATTGGTCATGTTAATTTTGACAGAAAATTCACTTGAATGATATAGATAATACAATTTGATTAACCTCTTTTCAAACTATATTGTTTGAGGTTCATATAATGTAGGGTTGATAAGATATTTTTGTTCCAAACTTATTTATACTTACAAAAAAATTCAAGAAAATAGATGGTAACCATTACCTAAAATATTAAGCTCGTTTTTATTAGGAGGATTACAAAGCATGACTAAAGTGGATAAGGTAAAAGAAAAAATTATTGAAACATCTTTATATTTATTTAATACTAATGGGATAACTCGCACATCCATTCAGGATATAATGACAGCTACTGAACTACCTAAAGGATCTATTTATCGTAGATTCAAAAATAAAGAAGAAATTGTTCTTGCTGCCTACGACAAAAGTGGTGAGATTATGTGGAGGCATTTTCATAAAGCAATGGAAAATAAAAAGAAAGCAATCGATAAAATCCTTGCAATTTTCCTTGTATATCAAGATGCAGCTAACAATCCACCTATTGCTGGAGGCTGTCCGTTGCTTAATAGCGCAATTGAAAGTACGGGAGTATTTCCAGAATTACAAAAAGCTGCAGCAAAAGGTTATGATAATACAGTAATGTTAATGGCTTCTCTCATAAAAGAAGGAATAGAGAAACAAGAACTTAAGGAAGATATAGAGATTATATCGCTCGCTTCTTTTCTTGCATCTTCAATGGAGGGGGCTATTATGGCAAGTCGAGTATCTAACGATAATATCCACCATCATTATTTTATTGAACAAATAAAACATCATCTTTTCTCTTATTCTAAATAAGTGAGAACTTACATTGCTTTCATCCAATTTTTATAGACTTAAATTGAATCCCCCCCTCATAAACATAAAATGTATTTTCTGTTTATGAGGGGTATTTGAATAGCTTTTTAGACGATGGTTCATGTTTCTTATTGGACGGCTTTGTTATCGTTACTGCAGAAAAAGCAATAAAGAATGAATTACATATAAATCGATTTATATGTTTCAAGCGTATCTATATTGAGTTTGTAAATCTACATAATAAGGTTTCATTGTATATAATAAGTGTAATAGAAGTTCAGGTGGATAAAATTCGGTAGTCGAAATTTCTTGCATAAAGCTGTATAATGCTTGTAACGAAAGGGAAATACAGGAAGGGATTTGTAATGAGTTACTATGGATAAAGATAAACAACAATTAAGTGTCGAAGTTGCAAGATTATATTATCAATCAGATTATAGTCAGCAAGAAATTGCTAACAAATTAAATATTTCAAGACCGACGATTTCTAGATTATTAAAGTACGCGAAAGAAAAAGGATTTGTTCAAATTAGTATAGCCGATCCATTTGCTGATTTAGATAACGTTGGGAATTTACTGAAAGAAAAGTACAACTTGTTAGAGGCACATGTCGTATTTTCTCCAGTGCCAGAATATGCAACGATTACAGAGTATATAAGTAAATATGCAGCTGAGTATATGGAAAAGACGGTTAAAAACGGTGATATCGTTGGTGTAAGTTGGGGAATGACGATGTATGAAATCGCTAGAAAAATCGTACCGCAACATGTAAAAGGTGTAGAAGTTGTCCAGCTAAAAGGTGGTATTAGTCATTCGAGTGTAAATACATATGCGAATGAGACGATAGCTTTATTTGCAGATGCTTTTCAAACGACGCCAAGAAATCTACCTCTTCCAGTTATATTTGATAATGCAGTGACAAAAGAATTAGTAGAGCAGGATCGACATATTCATCACATTATCGAAATGGGGAAACAAGCGAATATTGCAATTTTCACTGTAGGAACAGTACGAGACGAAGCGCTATTATTCCGATTAGGTTATTTCGATAAGGATGAAACGAGTTTACTCAAAAAACAATCGGTCGGTGACATTTGTTCACGTTTCTTTGATGGAGACGGAAATATTAGTAGTGAAGAGATTAATCAGCGGACCATTGGAATTGAGTTAGAGGAACTGAAATTAAAGAAACGCTCTATTTTAGTTGCAGGTGGTAATAGAAAAATAAAAGCAATTGATGGTGCGTTACGTGGCGGGTATGCAAATGTATTAATTATCGATCAGCATACAGCAAAAGAATTGTTACATTATCAAAAAGGTTAGAAATAAAAGGCTTTCTCAAGATGCTAATTTTGAGAAAGCCTTTTATTTTACTATAAGTAAATCAAGGTGTAGTATCTTGTAAAGTATTTGTAAGAAACGCTCTTCATTTGATCTCCCTTTTCAAAGGTTATGGAGTTAGTCATAATATTTCTGTCCACAAAACTCCATCCATCTTGCTCCATCATTTCGATAAAAGGATCCATTTTCCCACGTTTTACTAAGTATGGCGACTCATCATCTATCGAACTTACTTCTACCATCTCTTTATTTTGAATAACCATTTTAGACATAGCTAAAGCAAAAGGAATGGGGTTACCTTCTTGGAAAATAACATTCCTTTTTTGAAAAATAAATATGGATAGTAAGGTGCATACTAGCAATGTGAATATAAAGAATTTTGATTTTAACAAGAGGTACACATCCTTTTAATTACAAGTTTACATTATTTTCAATTTATCTCAACAAATTCCTTTTCGGAAAAGAATGAACAAAATTTCAAAAGTGTATTTACATTTGTTCAACTAAGAGTTAGAATGAAGTTGTTAAAAGATATGAGGAGTGAAGACAATGAATATTGCAAAATTAATTGACCATACAATTTTAAAAGCTAATACTACAAAAGAAGATGTTATGAAAGTAATCGAAGAAGCAAAGGAATATAAATTCGCTTCTGTTTGTATTAACCCAACATGGGTAAAATTAGCGGCTGAAGAGTTAGCTGGACATGATGTAGACGTTTGTACTGTAATCGGTTTCCCATTAGGAGCAAGCACTACTGAAACAAAAGCATTTGAAACAAAAGATGCTATCGCAAAAGGTGCAACTGAAGTTGATATGGTAATCAACGTAGGCGCTTTAAAAGATGGCGACAATGAACTTGTTGAAAAAGACATTTATGAAGTAGTACAAGCAGCAAAAGGAAAAGCTCTTGTAAAAGTAATCATTGAAACTTGCCTATTAACAGATGAAGAGAAAGTACGCGCTTGTGAATTATCAGTAAAAGCTGGTGCTGATTTCGTAAAAACTTCAACTGGATTCTCAACTGGCGGAGCAACTGCTGAAGATATCGCATTAATGCGTAAAACAGTAGGACCAAACGTTGGTGTAAAAGCATCTGGTGGCGTTCGTACACGTGAAGATGCAGACAAAATGGTAGCTGCTGGAGCTTCTCGCGTTGGAGCAAGTGCTAGTGTTGCAATCGTATTAAATGATGCAAAAGGTGCTACAGATAACTACTAATCATTAATGAAGTCAACAGCAATAGATACACAAAGTAAAGTGTATCTATTGCTTTAACAATTGAAAAGAATGTAAGCGGATACGAAAGGGAGAAGACGGCTTATGAAATATTTAATAGGTATTTTCGGCCTCGTATTGATTTTAGGTATCGCTTGGCTTGCTAGTAATGATAGAAAGAAAGTCAAATATCGCCCAATCATAACGATGGTTATATTACAATTCATTTTGGGATTTTTATTATTAAATACAAGTGTAGGGAATATATTAATTAGCGGTATAGCAGATGGTTTTGGAGAATTATTAAAATATGCCGCTGATGGTGTAAATTTCGTATTTGGTGGATTAGTAAATCAAAAAGAGTTTTCATTCTTTTTAAGTGTATTAATGCCAATCGTATTTATATCAGCTTTAATCGGTATTTTGCAACACATTAAAGTGTTACCTATTATTGTGAAATCTATCGGTCTAGCATTAAGTAAAGTAAATGGAATGGGGAAACTAGAATCGTATAACGCTGTTGCTTCTGCGATTTTAGGACAATCTGAAGTGTTTATTTCAGTTAAGAAACAACTAGGATTATTGCCAGAGAAAAGAATGTATACGTTATGTGCATCTGCAATGTCTACAGTATCTATGTCTATCGTTGGATCATACATGGTGTTATTAAAACCGCAATATGTTGTAACCGCTTTAGTACTTAACTTATTTGGTGGTTTTATTATCGCTTCTATTATTAATCCGTATGAAGTTACTGAAGAAGAAGATATGTTAGAAGTACAAGAAGAAGAGAAAAAGACTTTCTTTGAAGTATTAGGGGAATACATTATCGATGGATTTAAAGTTGCGATTACAGTAGCTGCTATGTTAGTCGGTTTCGTTGCTCTTATCGCATTCATTAATGCAGTATTTAAAGGTGTAATCGGTATTTCATTCCAAGAAATTCTTGGGTATGTATTTGCACCATTTGCATTTGTTATGGGTGTACCTTGGCATGAAGCTGTTAATGCCGGAAATATTATGGCAACAAAATTAGTATCAAATGAATTTGTCGCTATGACAGATTTAGCACAAGGAAACTTTAATTTCTCAGATAGAACGACAGCGATTATATCTGTATTCTTAGTTTCATTTGCAAACTTCTCTTCAATTGGAATTATTGCAGGAGCAGTTAAGAGCTTAAATGAAAAGCAAGGGAATGTAGTCGCAAGATTTGGCTTGAAATTACTTTTCGGTGCAACATTAGTAAGTTTCTTATCAGCAACAATCGTAGGCTTATTATTTTAATAGATTCATATAATATGAAAAGGAATGGTGATTGTAATGAGAATGGTAGATATTATTGCGAAAAAACGTGACGGTAAAGAATTAACGACTGAAGAAATTAAATTCTTTATTAATGGATATACAGACGGAAGTATTCCTGATTATCAAGTGAGTGCACTTGCAATGGCAATCTTCTTTAAAGATATGACAGATCGTGAGCGCGCAGATTTAACGATGGCAATGGTTGAATCGGGAGAAACAATTGATTTATCAGCAATTGAAGGAATTAAAGTAGATAAACATTCAACTGGCGGTGTTGGTGACACAACAACATTAGTGTTAGGACCATTAGTGGCTGCTGTAGATGTACCAGTAGCAAAAATGTCTGGTCGTGGTTTAGGACATACAGGCGGAACAATTGATAAATTAGAAGCAGTAGAAGGGTTCCACGTTGAAATTACGAAAGAGCAATTCATTGATATTGTAAACCGTGATAAAGTGGCTGTTATCGGACAAACAGGAAACTTAACACCTGCAGATAAGAAAATCTATGCATTACGCGATGTAACAGGAACGGTAAACTCTATTCCTCTAATTGCAAGCTCAATTATGAGTAAAAAAATTGCAGCTGGTGCTGATGCAATCGTACTTGATGTGAAAACAGGTGCTGGCGCATTCATGAAAACAGAAGAAGATGCAAAAGAATTAGCACATGCAATGGTACGTATCGGAAATAATATAGGACGTCAAACGATGGCTGTTATTTCAGACATGTCACAACCTCTTGGATTTGCGATTGGTAATGCTCTAGAAGTGAAAGAAGCGATTGATACGTTAAAAGGCGAAGGTCCAGAAGATTTAACAGAATTAGTACTCGTATTAGGAAGTCAAATGGTCGTACTTGCGAAAAAAGCAAATACGTTAGAAGAAGCGCGTGAAATGTTAATTGAAGTTATGAAAAACGGAAAAGCAACTGAGAAGTTTAAAGAGTTCTTAAGCAATCAAGGCGGAGATAGCTCAATTGTAGACAATCCAGAAAAAATGCCACAAGCGAAGTATGTCATTGATGTACCTGCAAAAACTTCAGGTGTTATTTCAAACATTGTTGCAGATGAAATCGGTATCGCAGCTATGTTATTAGGTGCTGGCCGTGCGACAAAAGAAGATGAAATCGATTTAGCAGTAGGACTAATGTTACGTAAAAAAGTTGGCGATGCAGTAAAAGAAGGCGAGCCATTCGTAACGATTTATGCAAATCGCGAAAACGTAGAAGATGTAAAAGCTAAAATTTATGAGAATATTTCTATTGCTGAAACAGCAGTTGCTCCTAAATTAGTTCATACAGTTATTACTGACTAAACATCATTATATTTATTTTGAGGAGGAAATAATATGGATAAGAAAAAATATATTGAAGAAGCAAATAAGATGTTATCAAAAGCGTATATTCCGTATTCTAAATTTCCTGTTGGTGCAGCATTAGTTACGAACGAAGGTAAAATCTATACTGGTTGTAATATAGAAAATGCTTCTTACGGTTTATGTAACTGTGCAGAAAGAACAGCAATCTTTAAAGCAGTATCAGAAGGTGAGCGCGATTTTAGTTACTTAGTCATTACAGGAGAAACGGATGGACCGATTTCACCATGTGGTGCTTGTCGACAAGTAATTGCTGAGTTCTGTGATCCGAAAATGCCTGTATTACTAACGAATGTAAAAGGTGATGAAAAAGAAGTGACTGTTGAACAGTTACTGCCAGGCGCTTTCTCAATTGAAGATTTAAAATAAGTAAAAATCCATTCCACAATTAATAGTTGTGGAATGGATTTTTTATTTTCAAAAATAGAATGTAATATTTTGTTCATATTCCGTTCATAAACTTTGCGTAAAATGATTGCAGCGAATATGGAAAGTTTACAGCAGGAGGAATACAATGAAGAAATTATATAATGCAGCATTCATGTACTTAATAATTGGTTTATTATCAGGAGTATTTGCAAGAGAGTATACGAAGGCACAAGGAATTAAAGGATCTACTATGTTGCAATTAGTGCATACACATGTATTAGTGCTTGGTTTCGTATTCTTTTTAATTGCTTTAGCTTTATGTAAAGTGTTTCATGTACAAGAAACAAAGAGTTTTCGGGCATGGTTCGTTGTTTATAATGTAGGATTAATTTTTACTATTGCTACAATGGTATGGAGAGGTCTTCTACAAGTAAATGGAACTGACTTTAACGGTTTAAGCCATATGGCTGGATTGGCTCATGTTATTATAAGTATCGGGCTCGTTTGGTTTATGATTTTGCTTAAAAAGTCTTTTAAATAGGTAGGAGTGGAGAATATGAATATAGCACTTTTATCAAGTATCGTAGCAGTTTGTATGGCTGTTGGAGTAATGTTTCTACGTTTTAAAGCAGCGAAAAAACCGGTAACGAAAAAGAAAATTATATTACCACCATTTTTTATGAGTACTGGTGCTATGATGTATTTCTTACCAGAGTTTCGGTTAACATCATTAGAAATAGTAGAAGCAATTACTGTAGGACTTATTTTCTCTATATTTCTTATTAAAACAACAAAGTTTGAAATAAGAAATGAACACATATATATGAAACCGTCAAAAGCATTTATATTTATTTTAGTTGGGTTATTAGCAGTGCGAGTAGCAATGAAATCATATTTAAGTCAATCGGTTGATTTAGCACAGTTAAGCGGAATGTTTTTCTTACTCGCATTTGCGATGATTGTATCGTGGAGAATTGCGATGTATCGCTCGTTTGCTAAATTAGAAAAAAACATAAAAAGAGCTGGAATTTCTATATAGGAAATCCAGCTTTTTTTATGTTTTATTGAAATGATTTAGCTCGGAAATCATTTACTAAATTTCAAACGATCTTGAGCATCTTGTAATGCAAATGGCGTAACATTAATACCATTTGGATCAACAATTTTTGTGTTTAATAAAATGGAATCTAAGCTTCCACGAAATGTTTGTGTATAATTTTGACGCAACATTTGTTGTTCTTGTTTCTCATCAACTGTTAATCCAGATGTTCTTTCTTTTTTTGCTAATTCGTTAATACGGAATAAAATGTTTTGCATTTGTTTTCACCTCTAGTTTAATTTAATTACATTAGTAACTTACTAATGTATAGTTATTGTAACCCATCTTTTAGAAAGTGTCAATGTATATAAAAAAGCTTTTCAAATGGTAAAAATGAGAGGAGGAAGCAACTAATACTTGAAATATAAAAACCGTTAATATACAATACCATAGTAGGGTATAAAAAGTGTGGATTGAAGTTATCTTACTTTAGAAAGTAAGAGTCATAAATAGAAGGAGTATAGAAAATGGACACAGTCATTTCAAAGAAAGAAACAATTATTTCGTATTGTATTGCATTTATATTTATATTAGCAATGGTAATAGTAGGGGTATTATTAAATGATCCGGAAGTTATCTTGCCAGAAATCGCTGCGATGGCAGTTGCTTTATGGGCATATCGTGAGCCAGGGTGGCTAAGACAACCTGATAAAATTTTTATTGCACCGTCAATAACAGCTTTAATTGGTTTTATGGTGAATCAAATGGATATAGCCTATTTAGGAAAAGTAAGTTTAACACTCGTATTAATGATGTTGTTTTTGCGTATAATTCAATCTAATTTAGCTCCATCTATTGCGACAGGTTTATTACCTTTAGTAACAAATGTGACGGAATGGTCATTTGTTATCGCTGTTTTCGCTTTAACATTTATTTTAATGATAGGTGTTCTTATATTTAAATTGAACCACGGTCTTGAGCGAAAAGTGAATATACAGTATAAATATATGATTGTATTTCTCATACTAAATTTCGTGTGGATCAGTTTATGTTGGATAACTGGTTATGAACAATTAGCAGTTATTCCACCAATATTAGTTGTTGTGTATGAATCACTTCAAAAACCGATGTACAATGAAAAAATGGCTTTTAAACAAATACTCGTATTAACTATATCGGCAACTGTTGGAACTTTATTGTATTTTGCAATTGATTCATGGATTGTAGTTACTTTATTAAATATGATATTAATGCTTATTTTATTAAAAATCGTTGGAGTACGTATTCCAGCAGCGTATGCATTTCCATTATTGCCACTCGTATTTCCTGATGAAATGATAAAAATGTTACCAGTAGGCTCATTTATCGCGGGGGTATTCTTATTTGGTGCAGTATTATTGTATAAAAAGTGGGAGATGAAGCAAAAGGGTGTGCAAAAGAGTTAAATATAATTTACAAAAAGGTAAGCTCAAATGAATTGAACTTATCTTTTTGTATGTATTACCAATAAAGAGCAGCGTCATAAAGCCCAATTAAAATGAGTAGGACACCGGCTATACGTTGAATACTTTTTCCTATTTTTCGGCTCTTTTTAAGCAGTGCCCCATTTAATCCAAGGTAGGAGATGATGAACATTAATATAACGATAGGGAGAGCGGTTCCTATCGAAAAGAATGTCGGAAACAAGTAACCATAATTATATGAGAAAGATAGAGGGATTAACGTTCCAAAAAATAGAACGAACATAGTCGGACAAAAAGCTAAGGAAAAGAAGAATCCAAGTAAAAATGAGCCAACTTCATTTTGTTTTTTTATCAATTTGATTGAGAAAAATTTTTTGCCTTTTATAATACCTGCCAACATTAACCCCATTAAAATTAATAAAGGTCCAATCATTTTTCGTAACCATGGGAAATACAAAGTTAATATTTGCTGAATCTCTTTTCCTAACAACCATACGAATAGCCCAAGTGTCGTAAAAGCTATTATTTTTCCTAAAATGAATAATAATATATGTTTCCATGCATGTCTTTTTTGTAAAGATTGATTACCATAAAGCGTAATAGCACTAATGTTTCCTGTTAATTGGCAAGGAGCAAGGGTACCTACTATGCCTAATAAAAACGCAAATAAAAGAGGTACAGATTTCGTAGCATTCGCGGCATCCATTAAAGGAGACATGAGTTGATAGCTCCATTCACTAATTGTTGAAAACACGTTGTATTCACCCTTTTAATTAAATTGGAATGTTCCCTCTTTAGCAATCAGCTTCCACGTATTACCCTCATCTGTAGAGAGGAATACATTTGCTTTCATTGTAGCAAAAACTATCTCAGCTGAATGTTGAGGGTTTTGTGAAATATACATAATTGCATCTTTAGAATCTAAAGGTGGAATTTGTAAGTTTGTTTCTTCATTTGTAGCAATTGATTTCTTCGTTACGATTTGCTTATTGATAGGGGCGTAAATAACATCTTCATTACTTAATGTAATTGCGGTCGATTCAAGTGATTTAGAGAATAGTTCAAATGTATTTCCGTAATCTGTAGATAAATAAACACCGTCTTTAGCACTTACCGCGACTACACTAGATTGATCCGGATGTACTGAAAAGGAATGAATTGTACTTGAAAGACCTTTCAACTTACTAGTTTTCCATTCTTGTCCATTGTTCGTACTGAAGTAAAAGCCTTGTTGTAATTTAGAATT
The DNA here is from genome assembly GCF_008368905.1 of Bacillus sp. SH5-2. Classification (NCBI taxonomy): domain Bacteria; kingdom Bacillati; phylum Bacillota; class Bacilli; order Caryophanales; family Bacillaceae; genus Bacillus; species Bacillus sp. SH5-2. The sequence goes on along the minus strand of NZ_QOSD01000014.1, from coordinate 15,616 downwards.
TGGACGTTCATTGTATAAATAAATGGCTTCCGTATTATATCCGACAGCAAGGTTGTGAAAATCAGATTCTCCATAAAAAGCTAGCTTTTCGAGAGTATTACCACCATCAGAACTTTTCATTAATCCTAAAGGATTTTTTAAATTTGCTCCTGGTTCAGGATGACCGCTGGCAAAGAACCCGTTCTTTGTCGCCTGAAATCCCATATAATCATGTAATCCAGTCTTAGTTTCAAGCCATTTTCCATTTTGATAAACTTTTATCCCGCTATGAGTGGCGATAGAAACACCAGGTATATTTCCTGCATAGCCAATTCCGTGAATGTGCTCGATTTTTCCAGATGTAATTTCTTTATAGAAGTCTTGCGGATTCGTATTTGCTGGTTCTATATTTTGGGGCTGAGATTGCACCGTTTCTTTCTTCACGGGTGCTGTTTCGGTGTTGCTAGAACATCCAGTAATTATGAATAAGGAAGTAATTGCTAAACCTGTTGCTACATAATGTTTCAAAGTTGTGGCTCCTTTCTTATATATGAGATTTTAAGTATATGGAATAAATGTCAAGAAATTATGGAGTGATGAGTAATGAAAGTCATATTTTCTATATAAACACAATTAATTGACGAAAAATTATAACAATAATAAAATGAATTGATTAGATAATTAGTTTTTTAATCATACATAGAATGCTAGGGGGATTATTATGAAATCAACATTTTTTGCTCAAAATAGAGAACGACTAACGAAAACATTACCAGACGAGTCTATTACTATTTTATTTGCTGGACAAGCACCTCACATGTCAGCTGATGGACATTATAAGTTTGTGCCGAATCGAAATTTTTACTATGTAACAGGAATCGATGAGCCGAATGTTATTTTCATGTTGAAGAAGTTTGGAAATAGTGTTGAAGAAACACTTTTCATTGAAAAGTCAGATCCAGTAATGGAAAAATGGGTTGGTAAAACCGTTTCTAGTGAAGAAGCAGAGAAAATTTCAGGTATAAAGAAAGTTATATATTTAGATAGCTTTGAAAAGACGATGTCAAATATACTTTTTACAGAAAATGTGAAGCACATATATTTAGATTTAGAGCGTCGTGAGTGGAATGGCACAGAGACAAAAACGTTAGCGTTTGCTAAGCATGTAAGAGAACAATACCCACACGTAACAATTGGTAATGTATATCCGAATATTTGTGAATTACGAGTGTTTAAAACAGAAGAAGAAATTGAAATTATTAAAGAAGCGATTGCTGTAACGAAAGAGGGAATTTACAACGTACTTAAGCATGCAAAAGCAGACATGATGGAATATGAATTAGAAGCTCATTTTGATTTTACGCTGAAATCATCAGGTATTAAACACCATGCGTTTCATACAATTTTGGCGAGTGGTAAAAATGCTACAGTCCTTCATTATGAAGATAATGATGCACAAATTCAAAATGGTGATTTAGTACTGCTAGATTTAGGCGCTCAAAAAGACTACTATAACGCTGATATTAGTTATACATTCCCGGCAAATGGAACATTCTCTAGTCGTCAAAAACAAATGTATAATATTGTATTAAAAGCATTAAAAGAAACGACGGAACTCATTAAGCCAGGGGTAAAGTTTGCCGCATTAAATGAACATACAAAAAAGGTGTTAGCAGAAGAGTGTAAAGCAATTGGTTTAATTCAAGCAGACGAAGAGTTATCAAAATACTATTATCATGGAGTAAGTCATTTCCTTGGTTTAGATACGCATGATGTAGGAACATATAAAGATAGAGTGTTAGAAGAAGGTATGGTTATAACAATTGAACCTGGTCTTTATATCGAAGAAGAATCGATCGGCATTCGTATTGAAGATGATATTCTTGTAACGAAAGACGGACATGAAAACTTGTCAAAAGATATCATTAGAGAAGTTGAAGAGATTGAAGAGTTTATGAGTAAGAATAATGAAAATGTAAAAGGAAATCAAGCTGTAGTTAAATAATAAGAAAAAAAGTCACCACTAATTGATTTGAACTTTACCTCGAATCGTGGGTGATTAAAAATCCATGATTCGGGATAAAGTTCTGTTTACCTTCGAAATACTAATCTTTAATTATTAACCCCAATAAGGTTGCAAACTGAACAGCTTGATATGTAGATACCTTACATCCTCTTAAATCGTTCACTGAAACTGTCAGTGTATCAAAATTAGAAGAACTAATATCTATCCCCTTCAGTGATGTCTGATCAAAATTAGCTTCGTCAAGGCTACAAAATTGGAATTCAACTTTTTTTAGTTTACAGTCAAAAAAATCTGCATTATTTAATGAAGTTTCATTGAAGATGATTTTTTCTAGTTTAGAATTTCCAAATGCAGCTAAGTTCAAAATGGAATTCTCAAATTTAACATTTCCTAAGCTAGATTCTGTAAAATTAACCCCGATTAGTTTACTGTTTTTAAATTCGACTCTGTGAACAGAAGAATTGCTTAAATTAACATTTGATAAATCGCAGTTTTCAAAACAAACATCTGTAATATCAATATTGCTAAAGTCTGTATTAGTAAACTTACAGTTTTTTATCACTGCATCATATAATCGCACTCTATCCACCGATTCATTTTCGAAAGTGGAATCGATAATTTCACACATTTCTAACGTTGGGTCTTCTTCATAAAAAATATCTTGAAAATTCTTTGAAGATAACTCTGGTGAAATTTTTGGTCTATCAATTTTCATAGTATATCAATCCTCTTTTTTTGATATATAAGTTGTAATTCAGCTTTAGTGAATTATTAAAAGGAACATTAGTTCTTATTATACACAATCCTATGTTTTTTTGTGAAGAGCATTTTAGTTGCTTTTTCTTATTTAATAATAGCAGTGTGATTGTTTCTTAAGAAATAACGTCATAACAAATAAGAGAACGGCTAGCTAATACATTCGTCACAAGGAAAGCGTTTTGTATACTTAAAATATTCGCCTCTTGGAATGCCTCCGCTTTTAGTAATTTTCCAATTAGGTTACGTAAGGTCTAATTGCAACTCCTTATTTTCTTGAAAATCATCTTCTATAATGATTTTGAAAAAGAAAAAAGGAGGGATTTTCCATGAAGCGATTTGTATTAACAGCTGTTACAGTCTCTGTAATATCTTTAATTGCTGCATGTTCTTTGGCCACAAATACAACAAATGATCATAAAAAAATGAATGATAAAAAAACATCACAGACTGAAACAGCTACAAAACCATTGAAAGTTGAAAAAGGATCAGAAGTTACTTTAATAGCGAAAGAAGAAAAGCAAAAATTAAGTAACGGTGTTATTGTTCCGGTCTGGACATTTAATGGTTCATCTCCTGGTCCGGAAATTCGGGTGAAAAAAGGTGAAAAGGTGAAAGTGACATTAAAAAATGAACTATCTGCACCGGTATCTGTTCATTGGCATGGGTATCCTGTTCCAAATAACATGGATGGAATTCCAGGTGTGACGCAAGATGCGGTTGAACCTGGAAAAAGTTTCACCTATGAATTTGAAGCGAACGTACCAGGAACGTACTGGTATCACTCGCATCAAGATTCTGTAAACCAATTAGATAGAGGATTATATGGTGCTCTCGTTGTAGAAGATACAAATGAAAAGTATGATAAAGATTACACATTAATGTTAGATGAATGGGTTACAGATAAAGAAGAAATTAATAAGCAGTTAAAAGACATGACAAAAGAGAAAGCAGGCGGTAATAAATCTAAGGGAAATGCTAATGCGAAAAATAATGATGATATGGAAGGCATGGATCATTCTGGTATGGACATGGGCAGTGATAAAAAAGACTCTAGCAATATGGCAGGAATGGACCATGGAAATATGAAGATGGAAGGCCATGATATGAGTATGTATGATTTATTCACAATCAATGGAAAAAGTGGTGATTTAGTAGCGCCATTGAAAGTGAATAAGGGAGATAAAGTTCGTCTGCGACTCGTTAATGCTGGTTATTTATCACATGATATACATGTTCACGGTCATGATATAAAAGTAATTGCAACAGATGGTCAACCAATAAATGATCCCAAAGTTATAAAGGATACAATAATTTCAATTGCACCGGGTGAACGTTATGATGTCGAGTTTACTGCTAATAATTCTGGGAAATGGTATGTGGAAGACCATTCGGCAGATAAAGGTGCAAAAGGAATGAAAACCATTATTGAATATGAAGGTAGTAAAGAGATGAAAGACATAGCAAATGAAAAAGAAAAACTACCAAAATTAGATATGACGAAATATGGTGAGAAAAAATTAGGTAGTTTCACACTAGAGCAGCAGTATACTACTTCATATAATATGGACTTGAATACGCAAATGAATGGAAATGAAATGGTATATACAATTAACGGAAAAGTATTTCCGGATATTGATCCAATTCCAGTGAAAAAAGGTGACTTAGTAAAAGTGAAATTAGTAAATCGCTCTAAAATGGATGATCATCCGATGCATTTACATGGTCACTTCTTTCAGGTGTTGAGTAAAGATGGAAAACCGATAGAAGGTTCTCCAATTGTAAAAGATACTTTGAACTTAAAACCAGGTGAAGAATATGAAGTCGCCTTTGTAGCAGACAATCCGGGTGAGTGGATGTTCCACTGTCACGACCTACATCATGCTTCAGCAGGGATGGTAACGGAAGTGAAATATACAGATTATAAATCTGATTATGTTCCAAACCCTAATATTCCTAATAAACCAGAATAATGTGAAAATTATGTAGTTTATTAATGATGTAAAGCAGTTATCGTAATAGGTGGCTGCTTTTATATGTCATGTTGTGAATTGGGAATATTATTTTTATAAAAGTTTAGATAATATGAGGGGGTTATCCTATAGAAAGAGTTTACAAGGTGAGAATGTTTTTTGATTAGAAGTGGCTGAATTTAATGTATTATATTGTAGTTCTAAAAGGCTGAATACTTATATTTGACCTTTCTTTTATTTTGTACTACAATTCGTAGTGTGAAAGGAGAAAGGGAATATTTAAGCAAAAGTATAAGTTAAATGAAGAAGGATTAAATTATGATTTTTTGTTTTTGTAGTATTAATTATAGGTGATTATTTGGCGATATTTTTTTCGAAATTTAAACTACGATATGTAGTGTTAAATCGGAAGAATGAGAGGGTTTTCAGAGTGTGATGAATTTAACTTTTCTTTATTACTAGAGATAGATGGTGGAAAATAAATAAAAATTCAATATGGATAATAAAAGGATACTTTTGCTAAATAGTTAGAACGAAAAGAAATGGAAGTTAATATAAAAACATAATGATACTTGAATGTGTTTATAGGAAGGTGTTTTATAATTATGAAAAAGATTTTAGCTAGTGTAGCAGTAGCTTCTGTTACAGGAAGTGTATTTATTAGTACTGCTCAAGCGAAAAATATTATTATACCAAAAGACACGAAGCATGAGCAACCTACTGATGTAGTAAAATATGAAAATCAAGTAACAGTAAATACAAATGCTCTACGTGTTCGCACACAACCCAATACGTCTAGTGCAATAATGGGACGCGTGTATGAAGGAGAAGTTTTACAAGTTATTGGAGAAGAAAACAGTTGGCTGAAAATTAATCATAATGGAAAAACTGGCTATGTAAGTAGTGAATTCGTTTCGGAAAATATTGTATCAGCGAAGACAAATGTAAGCATGAGTAGTAGTAAAACTGTAACTGCTAATGTATTACGTGTTCGCACACAGCCAAATACGTCTAGTGCAATAATGGGGCGCGTGTATGAAGGGAAAGCTTTACAAGTTATTGGAGAAGAAAATGGTTGGCTGAAAATTAATCATAATGGAAAAGTAGGTTATGTAAGCAGTCAATTTGTAATAGACGGTAGTTCAAATGGAAGCGACAATAACAATGGAAAAGTTCAAGTAGCGAGTGGCAATTACAAGGTTAATGTATCCTCCCTCCGCGTGCGTACAGGTCCAAGTACTTCCCATACGATTTTAGGCTCTATACATAAAGGACAAGTTGTTCAAGTAACTGGTGAAGTGCAAGATTGGGTCAAAATTAACTATAGTGGACAAACTGCTTATATTAGTAAAGATTACATTTCAAAGAGTGGCTCTAATGCAAATGTAGACCAAACAAATGAACAACAAAAGAATGTTACGGTTCAAACTGACGGTACATACATTGTAAACGCTACTTCTTTACGTGTGCGTACCGGCCCTGCTACTTACCATAGTGTAATTGGTGGTGTATTAAACGGACAAACATTACAAGTAACTGGCGTTGAAAATGGCTGGTTGAAAATTAAGCATAATGGAAGAACTGGTTATGTAAGTAGTGAATATGTAAATTTCGTTAAAGGAGGTACACCATCAATACCTGAAATTAGTAATCCATCTGCTGGAGCAAAAGTTGGCGACTACTATGTTAACGTAAGCTTATTAAATGTAAGGAGCGGCGCAGGTACAAATCATGGTGTAATCGGTGGATTATCAAAAGGAATAAAAGTACAGGTTCTATTTGAACAAAATGGCTGGGGGAAAATTAATTACAACGGTAAAAACGGTTATGTATCAAGTAAATTTCTATCAAAAACAAGTGAGACTGATGCAGAGGAGCAGCGACAATCCCAAGAGGTAAATAAAACAAATGACTTTATTCAACCAGCTGTAGGAAGATATACTTCTAGATTTGAGAAACGTGGTGGGCAAATGCATCACGGATTAGATATTGCTGCTTCAGGAATAGTGCCGGTTGTTGCCGCCGCAGAAGGTGTAGTCACTCGCTCTTATTATTCTACAAGCTATGGTAATGTTGTGTTTATTTCTCACAATATTAACGGACAAACCTATACGACTGTATATGCTCATTTAAAGAGTCGTTCTGTTACTGCTGGTCAAAAAGTGAAGCAAGGACAACAACTTGGCATAATGGGGAATACAGGACAATCTGAAGGACAGCACTTACATTTTGAAATCCATAAAGGTGAATGGAATGCACAGAAGAGCAATGCTATAGATCCAAAAATATATATTGGTTAATTGAAAATTTATTATTTCAACATGGAATTGTATATCTTCTCAAGCAAAGAGAAGTTCATAGATTTAGAAGTTTTGGCCTAACGATTCAAAGTGTTTTTTATTTTCATCTGTTAAGAAATAAAATAATGAAATCGATTCCCTCTACTATGATGAAATAGTAGAGGGAATCGATTATATTTGCTAATGTTTATGTTGTTCTTCTGTGGAAGAGGTTGGCGGGATATGCTCTGGGAACGTTACAAATATAGTCAGGATAATTACTACACCAATTGAGAGTAATAATGGAAAACGTCGCTGAATAACAGCAGAAAAATTTTCTGATAAAAACTGAATCATACATGACATAGTTATTGTTATAGTAAGTAAAAGGCTAATAAACAGTATACTATGTGCTTGTTGAGCGTTTAACATTTCTGTAATCATAGCTCCCATCATACTTGCCATTAATCCAGAGAACATGCCTTCTAAAGCAGTAAATAGGTGAAACCGTAGACCGACTAAAAAACCGATACAACTACTAATCAAAATCGCAAGCAAAGTAGAATATAGTAATTCACCTTTAAAAAGAATACCTAAATAAAACCCGATACTTAAACCCGTACTCATACTAAAAGACATAATAAATACCATATACTCCATTAGGGTACCGTTACGTTTAGAAATATATGATGTAATAAGAATCGAGATACAACAAAGTGTTAAGGCAGTTAATGTATAAGCAAACATCATGATACCTCCCTGTCCTATCGTTCACTTCATCATATGTTCATATGGAGAGTACTTATGCTTATTTATATCTGCATATTATCTGCACAATTTCATAAATGTAAGCAAGTAGGCGCTTGATTTTTTTGAGCGTCTTTTTTTATTTGTGAGCATGTGAAAGAAATTGTTATATGATGAGTTTCTATTGTGAAGCAATAAAGAATAAGCGTATAATATTATAGTTATCCCATTACTGGGAGTAACCCGCGAATGATAAATAAGATTGTTGTTTTATCATCGTCTCTAAACAGATAGACAATGAAAGTAACACTGGAATACAGATAGGGAGTTATAAAATGAAATTAATTATTGCCGAGAAACCAGATCAAGGTTTGGCTCTTGTTTCACAGTTTAAATATCGCCGGAAAGATGGATATTTAGAAGTAGAAGCGAATGAGTTATTTCCAAATGGAGCGTACTGTACATGGGCAATTGGTCATTTGACGCAGTTATGTAATCCAGAGCATTATCACGCAGAGTGGAAAAAATGGTCACTTAATACGTTACCGATGATTCCAGAGCGATTTCAATTTGAAGTAACAAAGTCGAAGTATAAACAGTTTAACGTTGTGAAACAGCTGTTACATAATCCTCAGGTAACAGAAATTATTCATGCGGGCGATGCTGGGCGTGAAGGGGAATTAATCGTACGAAATATTATTAATCTTTGTAACGTACAAAAGCCGATGAAGCGTCTTTGGATTTCATCTTTAACGAAGCAAGCTATTTATCAAGGATTTAAAAACTTGCTTGATGAATCAGATACAATCAATACGTACTATGAGGCATATACAAGGTCATGTGCGGATTGGGTCGTTGGTATGAATGCATCACGTGTCTTTAGTATTTTGTTAAAGAAAAAAGGAATGAATGATGTATTTTCAGCTGGTCGTGTACAAACACCGACACTCGCGTTAATCGTAAAGCGTGAAAAGGAAATAGAAAACTTTAAGTCAGAGCCGTTCTGGGAAGTGTTCGCAACCTTTAATATAGAAGGAAAGAAGTATGAGGGGAAATGGGAGAAGGATAGTGAATCCCGCTTACAAGACCCTGATATGGCGAATAAAATTGCGTCATTTTGCCAAGGTAAACCGGCAGTAGTGAAGGAAATGAAAACGGAGCGTAAAGAATTTCAGCCGCCGCTTTTATTTAATTTATCATCACTGCAAGCAACGGCAAATAAAGCCTTTAAGTTTTCACCGAAAAAGACGCTTGATATAACGCAAGCACTATATCAAAAAGGAATTGTCTCTTATCCTCGTTCAGATTCAAACTATGTTACACAAGGAGAGGCAGCGACGTTCCCGGATATTTTACAGAAGTTAAGTCAGTTTGATGAATATAAAAATTTATTACCAGCTCCAGTTGAATCGATTATGAATAATAAGCGTTATGTGAATGAAAAGAAAGTAACAGATCACTACGCCATTATTCCGACAGAGCAAGTTACAAACCCAAGTAGATTATCAGGTGATGAAAAGAAAATTTACGATATGATCGTAAGAAGGCTTATTGCAGCTCACTATGAAGTTGCAATCTTTGACTATACAACGATTGTAACGCTTGTAGATGAGCGTGCTGAATTCATTTCAAAAGGAAAACAGCAAATTCAAGAAGGATGGCGTAAAGTTATTTTCCAAGACGATAAAGATGACGAAACCATTCTTCCGATTGTAGCTGAAGGTGAAGAAGGAAAAGTTGTAAAGGTGAAAGTGAAAGAAGGAAAAACACAACCACCGAAGCGTTATACAGAAGGACAACTAATTACGTTAATGAAAACGGCAGGTAAGTATTTAGAGAATGAAGAGTTGGAGAAAGTATTAAAGAAAACAGAAGGTTTAGGTACGGAAGCGACTCGTGCAGGTATTATTACGATGCTAAAAGACCGTAAATATATAGATGTGAAGAAGAACCAAGTGTATGCGACCGATAAAGGGAAAGTATTAATTACCGCAATCGGTGACAAAATACTAGCTTCACCAGAAATGACAGCGAAATGGGAGCAGCGCCTTGCAGAAATTGGTGAAGGCACGGCTTCACCAGCTACATTTATGGAACAAACGAAAAAGCTATCAGCTAAAATTATTGAAGATGCAGTGGAAATGTCAGAGAAATGGGACTTTACTGGATTGCATGTTGAATCGATTGAACGAAAAGGATCGAAATTTACAACAGGGAAAAAGGTTGGTAGCTGTAAAAAATGTGATGGCGATGTGATTGATAAGTCAACGTTTTACGGCTGTTCAAACTACAATACGACGCAATGTGATTTTACCATTTCAAAGAAAATCTTAAGTAAAACAATCTCGCAAAAGAATATGACGAAGCTCTTAAAAGGTGAGAAGACTGATTTAATTAAAGGCTTTAAAAAAGGCGAGAAAACGTTTGATGCAAAATTAGAGTGGAAAGATAATAAGATTAATTTTGTGTTTGAGAATTAAGTAGTTTCAACAAATAAAAAATATGATAATTAAATTGTACCCTATAGAATAGATGCTTAAAAAAGTCTATTTTATAGGGTATTTCTTTGAATAAGGAATGATTTTTATTTTTGCTAAAAATAAAATATACAATAAAAATTTCTTTCTAATTGATAATTATTTATTGTAAAACGATAAAAATTGTATTAAAATCATAATAAATGAGTGAGGTGCTTTTATGAAAAAGGTAGCAACTTTGTTTTTTAATTAGAGGAGGTATAACTATGGATATTAACAATTTGGTTGTTGAAAATATTGATAACCCTCATGAATTGGAGAGAATGTATAGAAAAGATCCGAAAGCTTTTAAAAAGTCATTTTCACACGCATGGGAACAAAATCCTGATTCTCAGGTTCTAGCTGCTTGGTATGAAAGGTTGCATTTCAAGGAGAAGGCAAATACAGAAAAAACATCTTTGTTTCAAAAAGGTTTCTTATTCATGGGTATGTTAGCTATTCTGGCGGGAGTAAGTACCAGAATCATTTTCCACTTTGTCGAACAGGGAGTAATTGCTCCAATTAACCTAGCTTTTGGTGTAATTCCCTTTATTGTTGCGTACTTTATTTACAATAATACTCCGAAAAAAAGTATTATTTATTTCCTTGCAGCGTTCTTCCTAATTTCTGGGGTGTATCTTAATATGTTGCCATTAAATTATAAAGACAGCATTATCCTTGTTTATTTGCATCTCCCTATATTGTTATGGGTCATATTAGGGCTTGCGTTTACAGGAAATGAGTATTCAAAAGGTAGTACAAGATTAGCTTATATTAAATTTAATTTAGAATATTGTCTTCTCTACGCCAGCATGGCAGTGAGTGGAATGATACTAGCAGTATTGACTATGCGGTTATTTAGCTTTGTTGACTTGGATATAGGAGACTTCTATTTTAGTAATGTTGTTTTATTTGGTGCTGCCGCCCTCGCTATTGTGGCTGCATACTTAGTATTAATGAATCTTAAGTTTGCTAAAAATATTACACCATACATATCTAAAATTTTTAGTCCTCTCGTCTTGATTACATTGTTGATCTATCTTATAACGGTTATATCGGTTGGGAAAAATCCGTTCTTGGACCGCGATTTTCTAATGGCCTTCAACGGAATACTCCTTGGTGTATTGGCTGTTACCATATTTTCTATTGTTGAGAGTGACTCGAACGAGAAAAAGAACATTTCAGATTATATAAATTTTGCTTTAATTGTCCTTGCACTTATCATCGACACTGTGGCTTTGTCAGCCATTGTGTTCAGACTTTCCTCTTACGGGATTACGCCTAATAGACTTGCTGTTTTAGGGGTAAACATACTTATCTGGGCAAATCTGATTTGGATTATGTTCTCTTATATGCGTTTTCTACAAAACAAATCCGGACCGACAGCTATACAAGATGCCGTTACGAAGTATTTGCCAATCTACGGACTTTGGGCCGCTTTCGTTATATTTACTTTTCCTATAATTTTTAATTAGAAAGGATTTGTTAATGTAACGAAAAGTTAATCTTCTATAGCGTATAAAACTTTTAGAGTCGATCTATTTATTATAATTGGTGTTATTATGTTTGTAGTTTCGGTTATTTTACTTGTATTGATAAAAAAGTATTGTATGTGATCTCTCCATAATAAAAAACGTCCCATTTTTGGGACGTTTTTTATTATGCGTATTGCTTTTTTTTCTTAATAAGCAATAAAACTTGTGAAACACAAGCAAGTACTGGCAACTCAATCAATGGTCCAATAACGAGTGCAAGTGCGATAAGTGGCTCGTCCGGAAAAGCTGTTACAGCTATAGCAAGTGCGACAGGTGAGTTTCTTGCTAATATTGTTAAGTTTAGGCTTACTGTATCTTTATAAGATAAACGCATAATGCGTCCGATAAATTGTCCTAGTACAAAATTAATGATAAAGAATAATAGAACAGGAATCAGTAATAATAAAACAACGTTCATGTTTTGTAGTAAATATTTACCTTGTGATGCAAACATCGCTACAATGGCTAAACTTAAAAATACAATTTGAGCAGAGCTGAAAAATGGAATGAGTTTATTCTCAAGTGTTTCAGCCTTTTTCATTTTATACATTATGAATTTTGTAGCGTGTGCAAGTAAAAATGGTAAGACGATTACGATAATAATACTTTCTATTAAAACAGAAACAGCTACTGTCTTCATTACACCTGCAAATAAAAATAAATAAACGGGTAACAGTAATACTTGTAAAATTAAATTTACAGGCAAAATCGCAGTGGAAATTGCTACATTTCCTTTCGCTATTTCAGTAAATATTAAGTACCAATCTGTACATGGAGTGACCATTAACATAATAAATCCAACCCAAAGTGCGGGATGATCTGAAAGAAATAGTGCTCCTAACCCCCAAGCGAGGAAAGGGGTCCATAAAAAGTTAATAGTAAGGCTTGTGCCAGCAAATTTTAAATTGCGGAACCCATTTTTTATTTCTTTCAATGGGATGCTGAGGAATAATCCATATAGCATGAAAAATAAGAAGGGAACAATAAACTTGTCTGAATACGTATGTATCATATTAAATTGTCCGAGTACGATGCCGCATGTAACAGCAAAAAGAATAATAAAAGTTTGAATCTTTTCTATAGTGCTCATGAATAAATCCTTTCTATATATGAATGTTCCTCTCTAAGTTTATTATACAAGTAATAAAGATGTATTTGGTGTTCAATTGTATTTTAGTTAATATTTTTAAATTGAGATTTTGTTTTTTATTAAAAGTTACTTGACTAAAGTAAGTGACTATATTACAATCACTTACATAAGGTAATTAAATAACAAAAAGTTTTGATAGCTTAACTTAAGGTATCTATTGGAACTTTTTCTTAGAATAAGAATTTTTATGATGATGAATAATGAATATGAAAAGAAAGATTAGGTGAAGAAAATGGGACTATTTAGCTCATTATTTGGTAAAAAAGAAGAAAATACGAATGTAGAGGGGAATAAAAAAATGTCAAAAGTATTATTTGTAAAAGCAAACGATCGTCCAGCGGAGCAAGCAGTTAGTTCAAAAATGTATGAAACATTTGTAAGTACTTATAAAGAAGCAAATCCAAATACAGAAATTACGGAATTAGATTTATTTGCATTAGATCTCCCTTATTACGGAAATATCGCGATTTCAGGTGGATATAAACGTAGCCAAGGCATGGAGTTAACAGCTGAAGAAGAGAAGGCAGTTGCTACAGTAGATCAATATTTAAATCAGTTTTTAGAAGCTGATAAGGTTGTATTTGCATTCCCATTATGGAACTTTACAGTACCAGCACCATTAATCACATATATTTCATACTTATCTCAAGCTGGAAAAACGTTTAAATATACAGCAAATGGCCCAGAAGGTTTAGTTGGTGGTAAAAAAGTAGTTGTGTTAGGTGCTCGTGGTTCAGATTACTCTTCAGAGCAAATGGCTCCTATGGAAATGGCAGTTAATTACGTAACAACTGTACTTGGATTCTGGGGAATTACAAATCCAGAGACAGTTGTAATTGAAGGGCACAATCAATATCCAGATCGTTCACAACAAATTGTTGAAGAAGGTCTAGAAAACGTTAAAAAAGTAGCAGCGAAATTTTAATTCATGATAGTAAATGGAAAAACCAACATGGATGACCATGTTGGTTTTTTAGTCTATTTTTCATGTTAAAAAATGTATATTTATAAAATAAAAGAAAAGTTCGAAAATAGTATTGCAAAATATTATATAGCAAACTATAATGAGTTCAAGAATAGTTGATACTTAAATTAAATATTCAGAAAATTCAATTAGTTAAAATTGGAAAATGAGATAAGGAAATTTGAATGGGGGTTATATTATGGCGAATAAAGTACCGTTTTCGTTCATAGTAGTTATTGGATTAATGTTATTTGCACTATTTTTTGGAGCAGGAAATTTAATTTTCCCAGCGATGCTTGGTCAATCAGCAGGAGAGAATGTATGGATTGCTAACGCTGGATTTTTAGTAACTGGTGTTGGACTACCATTACTAGGTGTACTAGCATTTGGTTTTTCAGGTAAAGATGATTTACAGTCATTAGCAACTCGCGCTCACCCAGTGTTCGGGATTGTGTTTACAACAGTTTTATACTTAGCGATCGGTCCGTTATTTGCAATACCGAGAACAGGAAATGTATCTTATGAAATTGGTCTTAAGCCGTTTATGCCAGAGGGAGTAGGTTCTACACCTTTAATTCTTTTCACAATTATATTCTTTAGCATCACTTGTTTTTTTTCGCTAAATCCCGCGAAAATTGTCGATATTGTTGGAAAAATTTTAACGCCAATTAAGTTGACTTTCATCGGTATTTTAGTAATCGTTGCTTTTATACATCCGATTGGAGATATGCAAGCGCCAGTGGAAGCTTATACATCACATGCATTCTTTAAAGGATTCCAAGAAGGATACTTAACGATGGATACGCTCGCATCATTCGTATTCGGGATTATCATCATCAATGCTATTAAAGAAAAAGGTGCGAAAACGAAAACACAAATTATGGTCGTTTGTGCAAAAGCGACAATAATTGCAGCATCTATTTTAGCAATTATCTATACAGCTCTTTCTTATATGGGTGCTTCAAGTGTTGCAAAGCTTGGACATTTAGAGAACGGCGGAGAAGTATTAGCGAAAGTTTCTAACTACTATTTCGGATCATATGGCGGAGTATTATTAGGATTAATGATTACAGTAGCTTGTTTAACAACTAGTGTGGGACTTGTATCAGCATGTTCTTCATTCTTCCATAAGTTATTCCCAAATGTTCCTTACAAAGCAATTGCAATCACACTATGTGTATTTAGTGCAATTGTTGCAAATGTAGGATTAACACAGTTAATCGCAGTTTCTGTTCCAGTATTAACAGCAATTTATCCACTTGCAATCGTATTGATTTTCTTAACATTCTTCCATTCATTATTCAAAGGAAGAGCTGAAGTTTATCAAGTGAGCTTAACTGTAACATTTATTATTAGTTTATTCGATGGATTAAGTGCAGCGGGAGTTAACGTTGAAGTAGTAAGTCAAGTGTTTACTAAATTCCTTCCGATGCAGGAAGTAGGATTAGGCTGGATCTTCCCAGCCATTATCGGTGGATTTATCGGATATGGTATTAGCGTTTTAAAAGTGAAAAATCAAGTTCAACCGGCAGCTAGTACGAATAAAAAAATAGGTTAAATAAAAAAGTTATAGAATTTTAAAATGTACCCTATAGAATAGACACTTGAAAAAAGTCTATTCTATAGGGTATTTCTTGTATAATAAAAGGGAAATTGGGATCGGAGAATGTTGAAAATGAAAAAGCAAAGAA